>JBKDZK010000066.1:0-8404 GCA_047971205.1 Draconibacterium sp. | reverse complement strand
TTCTGTTTTTCCGAGTTGTTGAGCCCAATAAGGAATCAGCATGGTGTGTGCCGAACCGATAACCGGATCTTCGTTAATGCCGACAGCAGGCGCAAAAAAAACGCGAAACAAAATCGTATTTTTTGGAAGCTGCAGTACAGATTACGCCACGGGTTTGGGCGTGTACCAACCAGTCGAAGTCGGATTTTAATCTAATAATACTCCTTGGCTCTGCCACGGGGATAGTCAACTTCAAGAATTTTCTTTATTAAGTTGATCGTATCCGACTAAAATACTAGAATTTAACGGTCAGTTTTAAGTTGAACTTTCTACCGGTAAGGTAGTTGGGAACCGCAAATTGGTCTCCGTAAATACTTGAAACCCAGAAATAGGAGATCGTATTGTTGATGTCGAGCACATTGAATACTTCGAGGCTCAGCCACATGTCGGTAATGTGTTTGAAAAACGGAGCTTCGCTTGGGTTGGCTGCACTGATAAACACTTTCGAGAATCCCAGGTCGATACGTCGGTACGGAGGCATTCTGAAAACATCCTGGTAACGTTCGCCGTTGGGTGGTCCGGCAGGAAGACGCGCCCCGTAAAAACCCGACAATTGCATGCGGTAGCTGGGATTACCCGGAAGATAGTCCTGAAAGAAAAGGCTAAAATTCATCCACTGGTCGGTAGGACGGGGAATCATGCCATGGCCATCGCCTTTTACATCTTCCTTAGTTTGCAGAAACGAAAGACTGGCCCACGATTGCAAGCCGCTCACAAACTCGCCGTTTACTTTCATATCGAGCCCGGTGGCATAGCCGGTAGCTTCCTGTTCGCCCAAATAACGAATCCGCACATTGTCGACCTGGTAGGGAACAAGGTGACTCATGTATTTGTAGTAGGCCTCGGTGGTAAAGCGGAACGGACGGTCCCAGGCAGAAAAAATCAGGTCGCTTCCACCCACAAGCTGAAATGACTTTTGAGCCTTTGAATCGTAATTGATGCTGCCGTCGCTGTTTTTCAGCTCTTTAAAGAAAGGCGATTGGTGGTACATCCCGGCCGATAAGCGAAACGACATTTTCTTTTCCCACTCGGGGTAATAACTCAGTGTCATCCTCGGACTGATCAGCAATTCATCGTTAAAATCCCAGTAGTTAAAACGAACTCCCCCTGTCAGGTACAAATCACCACTTTTTACAGGAACACTCCAGGTATCCTGTATGTAACCCGTAAATCGATTCGAACTCAGCTTGTTTTTGGCATTCAGTGTGTAATAGAGAAGTACTTCTGAATCAGAATAAGGGATGGAATAACCGGCAGAATCGCGGTAGATCCATTCGTTCAGCTTGTCTTCAATTTTTTCGTGCTGGTATTTAATTCCCCAATTAACCAGGTGCTTCTCCGAATTAAAAGCTCCTTTGTGCGAGAAACTGTAAACGGTGGCATTCAAATAATTGCGGGCATGGTTCAGAAAAGTCCCGACTCCCAGGTTGAGCACACTGTCGCCAAAATCGCCCGAAGCCATGTTGCGCTCCAACTGGTTAAGGTAATATTGCCCTTGAATGTCGTAGGTTTCTTCTTCTTTGGCATGATACGCCGAAGCAATAAATTTCAGGTTCAGGTTCACCGACGGATGGTAGTTAAAAGTTACCGCACCCAGATAGGTTTTAAAAACATCTTCTTCCTGTCCGTTAAAATAAATCTTGGTGTTCAATGGGTTTTGCCAGGTTCCAAAGGTGGTTTCGCGTGTTTGAGGAATAAAATTATACTGGTTTTGAGCAATGTTTCCTAAAAATGAAACATCCAGCTTTTCCGAAACCTGGTAGCTAATGTAAGTTTGAAAATCCAGAAAATTTGGATTGTATTCGCCTTGTTCATCTAGGCTCCCCAAAAGGTATCTGTTGGTTTTATAACGGATTCCGGAAATGTGCGATAGTTTTCCGTTCAAAGCCACATCTTCGAAATGAGCGGAAGCACCCAGCATGCTTGCTGTTGCCGATCCTTTAAAATCGCTTGGTTTTCTGTATTTGATATCAAGCACCGACGACATTTTATCGCCGTATTTTGCAACAAAACCACCGGCCGAAAAATCGATGGTGGAAACCATGTCGCTGTTGATAAAACTCAGTCCTTCCTGTTGCCCCGAACGTACCAGAAACGGACGGTAAACCTCCACATCGTTTACATACACCAGGTTTTCATCAAAATTTCCGCCACGCACGGTGTATTGCGAACTTAGCTCGTTGTTGGATGAAACGCCCGGCAAGGTTTTTAGCATGGTTTCCAAAGCCCCTGAAGCATTGGGGATGATATTGATAACTCTTGGGTCGATGCTGGTTAGGTTGCCGCCGTTACGTCGCTGCTCTTTCACCACAATCTCGGCCAGTTCCAGGTTTTGATCGGGCATTACAATCTCTTTGATGACCGTTTCTTCGGGTTTTGCATATACCGAATCCTGAAACGTTTGATAGCCCAACGATGAAAATACGATGGTTAAATGTTTTTGTGCCGGAATACGCAACAAAAATTCTCCGCGCGCAGTAGTGGTGGTACCCAGTGTAGGATACTCTTTAATAACAATATTGACCATGTCGAGTGGAACTCCCTTGGTGTCTTTCAGGATTCCTTTTAGCGTTGCATTGTTGCTTTGGCCCGGGGCAGTAAAAGCCACAAGAAGAAGGCAGAGAATAGAATATAGTTGCTTCATAAGTGCAAATCTACAAATCAGGTTCTATTATCAACTTCTTATTGTTAAATTAATTGTGAATGAAGGTCTAAAAATTTAATTGTCTCGTCTATTTTGTTGTGCCCGGTTAGTCGTCAGTTTTTTATGGAACTGCTGGCAGATCTTTTTTATTGTACTAATTCTGGCCGTCAGGATTCGCCGCCACACCGGCAATGACACGTATCTAAGACCGCTGATTTTCATTCAGACATAAATTGGGGGCCTTGATTTATTTTAAATTTATGGTCAGTAAAAGTTTAAAAGAAAGACAAACCAACGAATAGTTTTATCTTTGAAGAAATTTCATTTTAAACCGATTTTACCATGGCAGATTTTAAATATCAAAAACCATTTCCGATTTTAAAAGACGATACCGAATACCGCTTGATTACCAAAGATTATGTTTCTACGGTTGAAGTAGACGGGCGTAAGATTTTAAAGGTGGAGCCAAAAGCATTGGAAGTATTGGCAAAGGAAGCTTTTTCTGATGTTTCTTTTTACCTGCGTGCTGCTCATCTCGAAAAACTGGCCAAAATTCTGGAAGATCCGGAAGCAACCGATAACGACCACTTTGTGGCACACACCATGTTGATGAACCAGGCAGTTTCAGCTGAAGGTGAACTTCCTACTTGTCAGGACACGGGAACGGCTATTGTGCTGGGGAAAAAAGGGGAAAACGTTTTTACCGGGGCTAACGATGCCGAGCATTTGTCAAAAGGTATTTATGAAACTTACGACGAAAGAAACCTTCGCTATTCGCAGGTAGTTCCGTTTACGATGTTCGACGAGAAAAATACAGGTACCAACCTTCCGGCACAGATCGACCTTTATGCCGAACAGGGTAATAAATACGAATTTCTTTTTCTGACAAAAGGTGGCGGTTCAGGAAATAAAACTTATTTGTATCAGCAAACCAAATCGTTGCTGACCGAAGAAAACCTGACCAAATTCGTAAAGGATAAAATTATGGATCTGGGTACTTCTGCCTGTCCTCCGTATCACCTGGCATTGGTAATTGGCGGAACTTCGGCTGAAGCTACGCTGGCTGCCGTAAAAAAAGCTTCGGCGGGTTATTTCGATCATTTACCAACCGAAGGAAACGAAGGCGGACAAGCTATCCGTGATCTGGAGTGGGAAGAAAAAGTGACAAAAATCTGCCAGGAAAGTGGAGTAGGTGCCCAGTTTGGCGGAAAATATTTTGTACACGACGTTAAGGTGATTCGTTTACCGCGCCACGCTGCTTCCTGCCCGGTTGGTTTGGGAGTTAGCTGTAGTGCCGACCGCAACATAAAAGCAAAAATTACTGAAGACGGAATTTTTCTGGAACAACTGGAGAAAAATCCGGCACGCTTCCTTCCTTCAAAGGCTCCGGCTATGCAGCCCGCAGTAGATATCGATCTTGATCGTCCGATGGAAGAAGTATTAAAAGAATTGACAAAATATCCGATCAAAACCCGATTGAATTTGAACGGTACTTTGATTGTTGCCCGCGATATTGCGCATGCACAAATCAAAAAAATGCTGGATGAAGGCCAAGCAATGCCTGAATATTTCAAAAATCACCCGGTGTATTATGCAGGACCTGCCAAAACACCAAAAGGCATGGCTTCCGGCAGTTTTGGGCCAACTACTGCAGGTCGCATGGATCCGTATGTGGATGAATTCCAGGATCACGGTGGTTCGATGATTATGCTGGCCAAAGGAAACCGCTCGCAAGCTGTTACCGATGCCTGTAAAAAGCACGGAGGTTTCTACCTGGGATCAATTGGCGGACCGGCTGCAATTCTGGCTAAAAACAGCATCAAATCAGTTGAAGTGGTGGATTTCCCTGACTTGGGGATGGAAGCTGTCCGCAAAATCAAAGTAGAGAATTTCCCTGCTTTTCTTATTGTGGACGATAAAGGAAACGACTTCTTTAAAGCGCTGTAATAGATTTTTTATATGATATCAGGAACCGTTCTTCGTTTGGAGAGCGGTTTTTTGTTTCTCAGCAGGTGTTAAGAAAAAATGTCAGACTATAAATCCAATACAATTGAAATATTTTCTTTTATCTGATCAACAAGATCATTGGGCAGTTTTCCAATTCGTTGAATCAATCGTTTATTGTCGATAGCCCTGATCTGATCAATCATGATATCACAGTCTTCGTGCAAGTCGGCCTGACCTTTTTTAAGATGGACCCGAAGTATTTGTGATTCTTTATGAATATTTGTTGTGATGGGGCAGACGATCGTCGAAAGATGTGGAATTTTATTTAGCAAGTCGGTTTGAATAATTAAAACCGGTCTTGTTTTTCCGGTTTCTGTTCCAATCTGAGGATTTAAATCGGCAATCCATATTTCAAATTGCTTAATCGACATCGTCAATTTCCTCAAAATCTTTTAAAGCAGTCATGGAATCATCTTTTACCAGTTTCGACTCCATTTTTAATCTATCCTCAATCAAACGGCGTTTCTGAATTTTATTATAAAATTCCAATGCTTCGTTGATGTATCGGTTTCTTGGTTTCTTAATTTTTCGAAGAATTTCCTCCGTATCCCCAAAAATTGTATCGTCTATTTTCAATGATACTGTTTTCATTGATGTAAAATTGTATATGCCAAAAGTACTTCTTTTTTTGATGTGATACAAGGCATTTAAATCAACTCGATTACCGTAATTTCGGGTGGCATTCCAATTCTTCCCGGAAAGCCAATGTAGCCAAAACCCCGGTTCACATACAGGTATTGTTTGCTTTCTTTATACAGGCCTCCCCAGCGCGGATATTTGTACCGAACGGGGCTCCATTTTATTCCGGCACGTTCGATGCCAAACTGCATTCCGTGTGTGTGCCCCGAAAAAGTAAGATCAATGTTGGTTTTATCCAAAACCCCGGCATCCCAGTGCGAAGGATCATGGCTCATTAATAGTTTGAACTGATTCGCATCCGTTTCAGCCGTCGCTTTCTTTAAATCCCCGTGTTGCGGGAAGGGTGGTTTTCCCCAATTCTCAACTCCAATCAATGCAATCTCTTCGCCGTTGATTCGAATGTTTTCAGATTCGTTTAGCAGCAGCCGAAAGCCCATTTTTTTATGAAACCCTTTGATTGCTTCCAGATTTTTGGCCTTTTCAGCAGGTGATTCCCATTCGGAGTAATCGCCGTAATCGTGATTTCCCAAAATCGAATATTTCCCCAGGCTGGCTTTCATTTGAGAAAGCACAGGCGCCCAGTCGTTGGTTTCTTCAGCAAAATTATTGACCAGATCGCCGGTAAAAAGTATCAGGTCGGGTTGCTGCTCGTTGATCAGTTCTACTGCTTTGGCAACCTGTTCAAACTTTCGGTTAAAACTGCCCAAATGCATATCGGATATATGAACGATTCTCAATCCTTTAAACGAAGCTGGTAGGTTTTCGAAGCGGATTTTCTCGCGCATCACCCTGAAATTGAATTTTCCTTTTGTAACTCCGTACAGAATGGAGGCAAAAGGAATGGCTGCTAAAGCCAGCCCCATTTGGTACAAAAATTCTGATCTCCCCATTTTTCTCCCCGTAAAAACTTTTGTTTCCTTTTTGTTGACACTCTTTTTTAACCAGTCAATTATTTTGCGGATACCCAACTGAATGTCTTTGATCAGTACAAAGACAATAAATACAAACTTCGGAAAATAAAAGAGTGCAAAACCTGCCACCAGGTATCCGGCGTAAAGGTATGCTTCCGATTGTTTTACGTGCTTGATACCCAGCATAAACACAACAAAACTTGCGAAAATTAACATTGAAATTCCCCAGAAGGTTGTGGTTAACAATAACTTAATCCGACTGATCCGTATCCGGGCGATCAGTGGTTTTATGCCGCGCCATGTATAAAAGTCGACGAGCAACATAAAAATCAGCAGGGGAATCAATAAAAATATACTGGCTCTCATTTACAGATAATTATTTCCGGTTAGCGATTCAAACGGTTCAACTTTTAAACCTACATACTATACACTGCTAAAAACAGGTTTATTCTGAAAATGTTGTTAGGGATAAACACTATTCCTGCATTTTGGTGAACGACAAATAACAAACAGGAAACATTGACCCGTTTGTTTGTGCGCAAGCCTCGTTGGTTTAAAATATCGATAGTTCGGTGCGGGTGGTGAACAATTCCAGGAATTTCATGCCGCGGTACGAATTTCCTTTGAGGTTGAGTTTTGGACTCCACACCGCAATACAGTAATTTTCTGGATGGATGGCCACAATCCCTCCACCAACGCCGCTTTTCCCGGGTAGCCCCACCTTGAACGAGAATTCACCTGATTCATCGTAAAAGCCGCAGGTTTGCATCAGGGCATTTAATCGTTTGGTTTGACTCATGCTAAGCAAAGAGGCACTGTTGTGAGCCACATGATGCGTATCTACCAGGTACATGAAGGTTTGGGTCAGTTCGCGGCAGTTCATTTCGAGCGAGCACATGTTAAAGTAGAAATCCAGCACTTCGTCAGGTTCGTTCCGGATGTTCCCATACGATTTGATAAAGTTGCAAAGTGCAATATTCCGGTAGCCCACCGACTTTTCAGAACGAGCAATTCCGGCAGAATACTCCAGGTCGGGGTTTCCGCTCAGTTTGCGTGCGAAGGCCAGAAAATCAACCGGAGCATCCTTGAGTTCGCTGATGAGCATGTCGCAAATGACCAGTGCACCTCCGTTGATCAGCGGGTTGCGCGGAATGCCGTTATCGGTTTCCAGTTGAATGAGGGAATTGAACGGCGTACCCGATGGCTCAACACCCACCCGTTCCCATATTTTATCGCCCAAAATGCTGTAAGCAAGGCTCAGCGACAAAACCTTTGAAATACTTTGGATGGAAAAACGGGTTTCCCAGTCGCCGGTCCCAAAGCCTTTACCGTAAAGAGTGGTAAGATAAACCCCGAATTTCTCCGGATCTACGTCCGATAATTCCGGTATGTACTGTGCCACTTCACCGGTGTTTTCTTCGTTTTTAACCGCTTCAAATATCTCGCTGATGATGGTGCCGTACTCTATTCTTGTGGTCATTATGTTTTCGTTCTTGCACGATGCCGCGCAGTTTTGTCTCCTGATTAACGGAGGTGAAGATAAAAAGCACAGTGCTGGCGAATTATGAGTTTTGTCGGGATTTGTACGAAAATAAGAAGGAATACCCGAATAATTGTTAATTTACACTTTGAACTTGTTCAGCCTGTTGAGTAGCGTATCCGAAATTTTAATTATCATAAATAGAGAGCGCAAAAGATAAAATAAATACCATGGAAGACCTAAAAATTACCATCGTTCAACCCGACATTATCTGGGAAGATACAGCAGCCAACCTGGAAAAATATTCGCGTTTGCTTAAGGGGGATGTTCAAACAGACCTGATTGTGCTGCCCGAAATGTTTACGACCGGTTTTTCCATGAATCCGCAAAAGTTACAAGAGCCGATGGACGGCCCAACGATCAACTGGATGAAGAAACTGGCGGCGGAAAAGGAGGCGTCGGTGCTGGGGAGTGTGATAATTGGAGAACAAGGCCTGACGTACAACCGGGCGGTGTGGGTTTTCCCTGATGGGAACTTAATGAGCTACGACAAACGGCATTTATATACAATGGGGAAGGAGCACCTTCATTATGCAACCGGTCGCTCGAAAACCATTGTGGAATACAAGGGATGGAAGTTTTGCCCCCTTATTTGCTACGACCTTCGTTTTCCGGTGTGGGCGC
>JBKDZK010000065.1:0-7315 GCA_047971205.1 Draconibacterium sp. | reverse complement strand
GTCCACCAGATGGTATCTTTGGTTGTATCATCTTTTACGATGAATTTATCCTTTGGCGAACGACCTGTAAAGATTCCGGTCATTACGTTTACTGCATCCAGCTCTGTAAGCTGACCTTTTTCAAAACCTTCGAGTTCCGGTTTCATCTCTTCGTCGAAGAGTTGTTCGTAAGATGGGTTGTATACGATTTCAGCGACATCGACAATACCGTACTTGATTAAATCTAAATTTTTCATAACTACCTAATAATTAACTTAATAATATGCTTTTCTTGAATTATAAACGGCTAACAAAAATAACTTTTTTTTCGGATCAGCTCTCCTTATTCCAGGCAATTAGTTGCATTGACAGACCGATTAAACAATCTGTTAACATTGGATTTTTCCTGTTCTGAAGTAAAAAACGAAGTGAGTGGAATAAACAAGGAAGCAGTATCAAAAAATCAACTAAAACAAGTTTTAATGAAACGATTTTTAACACAAAATCACTTCATACTATTAGCCCACAGTAGTTTTCTGTTTGCTTTTGTACAGTAAATTCAGAGGACAGTCTTAAAAAACAACTTTTGCCACAATTTCTATTCGGGTTATATCTGGCAATCTAGGATCGCGGATGGTATTGATGAATAGTATTCCGCAGATAATCCCTGTCCAGGTGGGTATAAATTTCAGTTGTTAAGATCGATTCGTGCCCCAGCATCTCTTGTACGGCTCTCAAATCGGCTCCGCCATTGATTAAATGCGTTGCAAAGGAATGCCTGAACGTATGCGGACTGATTTTTTTGTCGAGCCCAATTTTTTCAGCCAGGTTTTTAGTGATGGTGAAAATCATTACCCGGCTTAGCTTTCTGCCTCTCCGGTTCAGAAATAAAATATTTTCGCTGTCCCTGCTAACACGTAGTTTTTTGCGGTAGGTGGTCAAGTATTTATTAATCTCTTCGATGGCGCTTTTGCTGGCCGGAACAAGACGCTCTTTCTCCCCTTTTCCTTCTACCTTGATAAAGCCCTGCTCAAAGAAAAGATTGGTGATCTTCAGGTTGACCAACTCCGACACACGTAACCCGCAGCTGTACAATGTTTCCAACATTGCTTTGTTTCGCTGCCCTTCGGCTTTGTTTAAATCAATGGCATTGATCAGCGTATCAATTTCTTCCATCGTTAAAATATCCGGAAGTTTCCGCCCGATCTTTGGAGATTCCAATAATGCTGTTGGATCATTCGTGATTTTCCCTTCAATAAGAAGGTATTTGTAAAAAGACTTTATCCCCGAGATTGTCCGGGCCTGGGTACGCGGGCTCACGCCCCGTTCGTTAAGCCATTCAACAAAAGCTTTGAGTTGGTCCAGTTTCACTTTATCGGGAGCCACTCCTTTATACTTATTTGCTAAAAAACCGGCCAGCTTATTGACATCGTTTATGTAGGCTGCTATCGAATTCTGAGACAAAGACTTCTCCAGTTTCAGATAATTTTTGTAGCCCTTTTTACTATCCTCCCATTTCATAATCTACCAAATTAAGTTATTTTTAATGTCTGTTTCTTCCCTACTGATTGTCATAATATTCAGAACCTACAAGTTCATTTGCGATCATTAATTACGATCAGCCTAGAATAAAGTTACTATAAAAAAAGTTAAAATCGAAATAAATGAAAATATTGATTATCAATGGTCCGAATCTCAATCTATTAGGTGTTCGAGAAAAATCGATATACGGTTCTGAAAGTTTTGAATCATTTTTTCAACAATTAAAAACTGAATTTCCGGAAGTGGAGTTTACATATTATCAATCAAATGTTGAAGGTGAAATTGTAAACAATTTACATGAATTTGGTTTTTCGGCTGATGGCATCATTATCAACGCGGGTGCATACACCCATACTTCGGTTGCCATACGCGACGCCATTGCCGGAATTAACACTACCGTAGTAGAAGTACACATCTCCAACACGCTCACCCGCGAAGATTTCAGGCATAAATCCCTGATCGGACCGGTTTGCAAGGGCTGCATCATGGGATTTGGATTAAAATCGTACACACTTGCAGTAAAAAGTTTTGTAATTTAGAGAATGCATACTGAGCATTAAATTTAACTTCCGTTTAACGGAATATTAATCGTTGCCAGTGCTTTTATTGTACTTTTGCAGCCTTAAAATTTCGAAGATATGAGAGAGACAAAAATTGTAGCAACAATATCGGATCAGAAATGTGAAGTTGATTTTATCAAGTCGTTACATGCAGCCGGTATGAATGTGGCAAGGCTGAATACTGCCCACATTACTACTGAAACTGCCAGAAAAGTGGTGAACAACATTCGGAGTGTTTCAGATAAAATTGCGATTATCATTGACACCAAAGGTCCGGAAATAAGAACCTGCAGCATTCAAAACGATCTTGAGGTTGATGAAGGAGAAGAAATTGCCTTTTCATTCTCACCTATTAATACCATCAAAAATGTTTGCGTCAACTACGAAGGTTTTGTTGACAACCTGAATGTGGGTGACAAGATTTTGATCGACGACGGAGACATTGCCGTTACCGTAAAAGAGAAACAAAGTGATTATTTGCTTTGTAAGGTAGAGAACAAGGGGATAATCAAAAAGAAGAAAAGCGTTAATGTTCCGGGGGTTGAAATCAAGTTGCCTTCGTTGTCGACCCGCGATGTGGAATTTATACATTTCGCCATCGAAGAAGACGTTGATTTTATTGCCCACTCTTTTGTACGCCACAAAGAAGATGTGAAGGAAGTTCAGAAAATTCTGGATGAACACAACAGCCTGATCAAGATCATTGCCAAGATCGAGAACATGGAAGGCGTGGACAATATCGACGAAATTCTGGAATATGCTTATGGTATCATGGTTGCACGTGGCGACCTGGGAATTGAATTGCCCGAAGAACGTCTTCCGGCCATTCAGCGTAACCTCGTTCGCAAAGCAATTCTGTATAAAAAGCCGGTAATTATCGCCACTCAAATGCTTCACTCGATGATTGATCATCCACGTCCCACCAGGGCCGAAGTGAGTGACGTTGCCAGCGCTATTTACATGGGAACGGATGCCATTATGCTGAGTGGAGAAACCGCTTACGGAAAATACCCGATTGAGGCGGTAAAAGTGATGAACAATATTGCTGGAAAGGTAGAACCGGATCGCGACAAGCGAGAATTACTGGTTCCCTTAAAACCGGATATCCCTGCTTACCTGGCACAATCAGCCATTCGCGCAGCCCGCGAATTAAAACCCGATGCCATTGTAACCACAACTACCACCGGTAAAACCGGGCGTTACCTGGCTGCACACCGTTCATTCTTCCCGGTTTTTGTAAAATGTCATTCACATCGGGTGGTTCGGGAGTTGGCTTTATCATTCGGAATCCATGCTTCTTTCCTTGAGGCCAAGAAGAACAAGATGAAGATACAAAAAGCCGCTATTCAACAATTGGTAAGTGAAGGCACCGTTCAAATGGACGATCTGATCATATACGTTGGAGGTCGTTTCGGTGAAGACGCGGGGGCTTCCTTTATCGAGATATCAACTGCCGACAGACTTTGTCTGAAACCAAGTGAACAACGTTAAAAAGTAAACGTAACTACTTAAAAAAACCGCAGCATGCCGCGGTTTTTTGTTTACTTAAACTTTACTTATGAATGCTGTTTATTAATTCAAAAGGTGAGTGTAGCCTTTATTAATAAGATCAGGTAAATTTACACGATGACACTACCCGATATTATCAAAAAACGGTTTTCAGTACGAAAATTCAAAGCTCAACCTGTAGAAAGGCAAAAGCTGATACAGATTCTTGAAGCCGGTCGTATGGCGCCATCGGCCGTAAATCACCAGCCTTGGCATTTTATTGTGGTTGAACAGGAAAAGCTTGCAGAGCTTTGCACCACATATTCTGCCCAATGGTTACAACAGGCCCCTTTGGTCATTGTGGTATGTTCAGACCATTCACAATCGTGGAAACGGGGATCGGACGGCAAAGACTCTGCCGACACAGATGCTGCCATTGCCATCGATCATATGACTTTAATGGCCACGTTTCTGGGGCTTGGAACCTGCTGGATATGCAATTTCAATGTAAACCGCTGTTCCGAAATACTTAAACTTCCGAGAAATATTGAACCGGTGGCCCTGCTGCCCGTCGGATATCCCGACATTAGCGCCCCCAATAAGCGAAGAAAAAGCCTGGATGAAATCGTTCATTACAACGAATTCGGGCAACAGTTTACCTAAAATTATCGTGTAAATACCTTTCGAACCGGTTCATTCCCTCCTCAATGTTTTCAATTGAATTGGCATACGAGAAGCGAATAAAACCTTCGCCGTTCGCCCCAAAATCAATTCCGGGAGTCACGCCCAGGTGTGCTTTTTCCAGAATATCAAAAGCCAGTTTGTAGCTATCGGTGGAAAGATGCCGCACATTGACAAACACATAAAAAGCTCCGGTTGGCTCCACTTTTATGGAAAAGCCCATTTCTGTCAAACGTTTAATCAGGTACTGGCGGCGTTTGTCGTAGGTTTGCCTCATGTGCTCAATATCTTCTCCTGCTGAACGCAAAGCTTCAATTCCTGCCCGTTGAACCGTAGAACCGGCACAAATAAAAAGGTTCTGCTGCAACTTTTGCATACATCGCACATATTCCGGCGGGGCAATTACATAGCCTAGCCTAAGACCGGTCATGGCATAACGCTTTGAAAAACCACTCAAAACAAACGCATTTTTGGTGAACTCCAGAATCGAATGGGCATTCTCGTTGTAAACCAGCCCGTGGTAAATCTCATCGGATACTACAGGAATGTTAAACGCGGCGATTTCCTGCATTACTTCGCCCGACAAAAGATTACCGGTAGGATTCATCGGGCTGTTTATTATAATTGCCCTGGTTCTGTTTGTAATTCTTTTGGCACATTGTACTCCTTTTTGTATTTTAAAGCAATGGCAGAACGAAGCTCCGGGTCGCCCAAACTGTGGGTGTAATGCGTACGGCCCTCGGCATATGCCTTTTGAACAGCTGCCGACACACACGAAGGAACAGCGAAGTCAGGCTCCCCCACTTCCATATGAATCACATGAATACCTTTTTGTTCCATCAAAGCTGCTTTTTCGAGCACTTCCATCACAATAAAAGGGGTAATTTCTCCGGCTTTTTGAGCAATCATTCAAACGATTTTTGGTTTTCAGTCAAAACGAACTTAAGATTTATCCAGCAAACTCGTTGAAGACAGGTCATTTTTTCTGTGATAAGTAACCTGCTTTCAGCCGAATCTACGGCTTTACAAATCTTTACTGTTCCTGATTGGTAAGTTAGTTCTTTCAGATAAAAAATAAACCACCATGCATAGAAATACGCAGGTTTTTACGCAAAAAACTCTATTAATTTAATTGATAAGTGGCCGGGAGACAGTGAAAATATACAAATGCAGACTACTGTTTATCTTCTGAGGGCGGATCTACGATCGTTACTTTTTTCCCAACCTCAAAAATCGACTTAACCTTCAATTTATCCAGTAAATACTCAGCCGCAAAGAAGAAGATCAACGGATACGTAAGCGGACTGTAAACCGCATCTACTTTCGCATCCTTTAACTCAAACACCTCTCCTCCTGCTTTTTCGATGGTCTTCAAAAGCTGCCGGGTCCTGTTTTTTTCAGGTCCGTTGTGGTTGATGGCAATCACCAGAGTATTCCTGGAGGCTTCTTTGTATCCGTGGTCGTAATTAGAAGCCGACATCGATTGTACCGGTTTCTTTAAAACCTCACTTAGAATCATGGCAGCCAGGTCGGCGGTCGTAATATTAGGCCCGTTTCCCAGAATGTAAATGCTCTTTTTGTTCCAGCCTTTTAGTCTGCGGCGTATTAATTCACCCAGTTCCGCACCAATCTCCTCAAAATACGAAAGTTCCTTTTTATATACCTGAATAACTTCTCTCGGATCAAAACCAAAGCCCAGATACAAAATCAAAAGGGTATTTAAGTAGGTTTTGGAAGGAATACGTTTTTCGATGCCGGAATATAGCAGAATTTGATTTTTGCAATTGAGATGCGCCGCCAGTTTACTTTCCTCACTGTTTACAACCGCCGTAAATGACGAAAAATAATCGGCACACCAAAGTGTCTCGGAACTTTCTCCCGACTGGGAAATTAAAACGCCGTTGGACAGTGTCCGGTTTTTAACCAGGTAATTAAAATAATCGGAAGCTCTTTCCGGAAACAGATCGATTCCGAGATACCGAAAAGTTTTGGATGCGATGTACGAAGCGCCCATGTCAATATAAGGAACTCCTTCCGGAAGTATTATCCCCTTATTTTTCTGATAGCAAAGCCCCGAACGGTAAGGAATTTCATATAATTCATTCAACACCATGTTGTTTTCTGTACATTGGTATATCTTCAATATACAAAAAAGGCCCCTAATACTAAATCATTTACGCTGTTTTAACAAACTACAAATAACTTTTGGCTACCGATAAGGCCTGGGAACCATAGCCACCTCCAAACAAAAAATAATGATTCAGAACGTGGTACAGTTGATAAAGCCGGTTTCTTTCCCGCCAATCTTTTTGCAGGGGATACACATTGTTGTAAGCGTCAAAGAATCGCTGCGAAAAGCCGCCGAACATGGTAATGATAGCGAATTCCATTTCCCGGTCGGCATAATACACAGCCGGGTCGATAAGTGCCGGACCTCCCGGAGTAATCATGTAGTTTCCCGACCATAAATCACCGTGAATCAGCGAAGGTTCCACATCCGCCGGAAGTAACCCGGGAATTCGTTCCATCAGTTTTTCATAGGTCGATTTCTCACCCGGAGTCAGCCCGCGTTCTCTTTCTATCAGCTTCAGCAGAAAACCGATTCTTTGATCCCGGAAAAATTCAACCCAGCTGCTGTTCCATTTATTATGCTGAGGTGTGGCTCCGCAGTAATTATTATGATCAAAGCCAAACCGCTTGTTTTGAAAACAGTGCACATGGGCCAATCCCCTCCCAAGAATTTCATCCGTATTTTTCTCAGGATATCCGCTATGCAAATAATCCAGCACCAGGAATCCAGGCGTTTCATTCACCTCCTTAAAGCAAATAACCGCCGGAACCAAAAGATGAGCATCGGTGGCTTTTGCAAGCTCCTGCAGTCCTTCAGCTTCCCGCTCAAACATGTCAGCCGCACAGTTGGCATTCGATTTCAAAAAAAACTCTCCCACATTGGTTTGCAAGCTTGAAGCATTGTTTATGCATCCTCCGCCCAAACTTTTCGACGAAAGAATTTGCACCTTTTTATTCAATGCCCCCGACATCGTACTTTCTACGTCTCTCCAAAA
>JBKDZK010000064.1:0-4726 GCA_047971205.1 Draconibacterium sp. | reverse complement strand
AGGAACAATGTCTACCAAATAATCCATCAGAGACTTGGCAAGGGTGTTGAAACTCCCGATTCCTGATGCTGAACGCCTGGCAAAAATGGTGCCAGATTCGACCAAAATGATCTTTGACTATTCCTACTAGTAAAGCCACGAGTTAAGTGCAGAAAGAACTTCGAGCTAATAACTGGTAGCGCAAACCATCAAATTTGCCGAAACACTGGAAGGATCGGTTCGGCAAACCGGCGTTCATGCCTGCGGAATTCTGATCAGCCGTGATACGCTTTCGGACCATATTCCGCTGATGCCGACCAAAGATGAAGAACATCTTCTGACCACTCAGTACGACGGCCGTTTTGTGGAAGACATTGGTTTGCTGAAGATGGACTTCCTGGGATTGAAAACGCTTTCGATTATCAAGGAAGCATTGGAGAATATACGGATTTCAAAAGGGATTGAAGTTGACATTGAAAAAATACCTTTTGACGATAAAAAAACCTTTGACCTGTTTAGCCACGGCGAAACCACCGCTATTTTCCAGTTTGAATCGGACGGGATGAAAAAGCACCTGCGGGATCTGAAGCCCAACCGATTTGAAGACCTGGTGGCCATGAACGCCTTGTACCGTCCGGGACCAATGGAATACATCCCCGATTACATTGCCCGTAAACACGGACGGCAGAAAGTAGATTACGACGTTCCGATGATGGAGAAATACCTGAACGATACCTATGGTATTACGGTGTTCCAGGAGCAGGTGATGTTGCTTTCGCGTTTACTGGCCGGTTTTACCCGTGGTGACTCCGATACGCTTCGTAAAGCGATGGGTAAGAAGATTATGGCGGTGATGAACAAGCTGAAAGCAAAATTTATTGACGGTTGTAAAGCCAATCTTCAGTTTGTAAACGAATGTAAAAACACGGGTAAAAAGCCCGACGATGTCATCGAAAAGATCTGGAAAGACTGGGAAGCATTTGCGTCTTACGCTTTTAACAAGTCGCACTCGGTGTGTTATGCGTACATTGCTTATCAAACCGGTTACCTGAAAGCGCACTTCCCGGCAGAGTTTATGGCGGCCAACCTTAGCCGGAACCTCAGTAACATTACCGATATCACCAAGTTGATGAAGGAATGCCGCCGCATGAAACTGAATGTTTTTGGCCCCGATGTAAACGAGAGTTTTGTGAAGTTTACGGCCAATAAAAACGGAGACATTCGTTTTGGAATGGGCGCCATTAAAGGTGTGGGCGCAGGAGCTGTTCAGAACATTATAAATGTGCGGGAAAAGCTGAAAGGGTTTAAGACCATTTTCGACGTGGTGGAAAACGTCAATCTGCAAACCGTAAACAAGAAAAACCTGGAAGCGCTGGCAATGGCCGGGGCGTTTGACAACCTGGGAATGAAGCGCAGCTGTTTTTTTGCAGGTGAGCACGAAAACGATGATACCAACTTTATTGAGAAGCTGATCCGTTACGGAAACAAGCTCCAGCAGGAGAGCAACAGCGCACAGCAAAGCCTTTTTGGCGCTTTCGATACGGGGTCGGTGGTGAAAAAACCCACCATACCGCCGGTGGAAGAATGGGCAAAAATTATCCTGCTGGAGAAAGAGAAAAACCTGATCGGGATTTACCTGACAGCCCACCCGCTGGACGATTACAGGCTCGAACTGGAAAACTTCTGCTCGAGAGATGTTTCGCTGAAAGAACTAAACGAGGATATTGAGAAGCTGAAGGACAAAGATTTGACTTTTGGCGGGATGGTGACTGCCTCGCGCGAAGGACAGTCGAAAAACGGAAACATGTATGCAACGCTGACTTTGTCGGATTACACCGATTCCAAAGAACTCTTCTTTTTTGGAAACGACTATGTCAACTTTGGGAAATACTGCAAAACCGGACTTTTTGTAATGGTTCGGGGAACCGTGAAAACCCGCTTCAACAGTAATTTTTACGAGTACAAGGTGAACAGCATCGAGTTGTTATCCGATGTAAGGTCGGGTTATGTGAAAAGTGTAACCATCAATATGCCTATTTCAGCGCTGAATCAAAAACTGGTGACGGATATTGATCACCTGGCTAAAGAGCACAAAGGAAACGCATTGCTGAAATTTGTTGTGTACGACCCCGAAAACAATACGCAATTAGAAATGTTTTCAAGAACAGCAAAGGTTGATCCTTCGGATGATTTCTTAAGCTTTTTTGACGATCAGCCGGACGTGAGTTATAGAATTAATTAGTTAGTTTTGCTGCAAATAGTAACAATAAATATTAAAAAAATACATTATGGCTTTAGAAATTACAGATGCCAATTTCGAGGAATTGGTTTTGAATTCAGACAAACCGGTTATGTTGGACTTTTGGGCTGTTTGGTGTGGTCCGTGTCGTATGATTGCTCCGATAGTTGAAGAAATGGCGGCAGAATACGAAGGAAAAGCAGTAATTGGAAAAGTGGATGTTGACAGCAACCAGGACGTTGCCATGAAATACGGAATCCGTAACATCCCTACTGTTTTGTTCGTTAAAAACGGCGAAGTGGTTGACAAACAAGTGGGAGCTGCTCCAAAACAGGCATTTACCACTAAACTGGATGCTCTGCTGTAATCCGTAACAAAATACTATTCACTGGGTGACTTTGAGTTGTGTCAATTAGTCACCCGGTGAATTCATTTTTGGAAAGTGAAAAACATTTTCGACATAGAGCAATTTCATCAGTTCGATAACCTGGGATTGATCGCACAGGAAGTGGTGGAAGGTTTTATTACCGGTCTTCACCGCAGTCCTTTTCATGGTTTTTCGGTGGAGTTCGCCGAGCACCGGCTTTACAACCAGGGAGAATCAACCCGCCAGATCGACTGGAAACTCTATGCCCGCACCGACAAGCTTTTTGTAAAACAATACGAAGAGGAAACCAACCTGCGTTGCCAGCTGG
This sequence comes from Draconibacterium sp., assembly GCA_047971205.1. Lineage (GTDB taxonomy): Bacteria > Bacteroidota > Bacteroidia > Bacteroidales > Prolixibacteraceae > Draconibacterium. The sequence goes on along the minus strand of JBKDZK010000064.1, from coordinate 1,813 downwards.
TGATGGATACTTCTTCGTCGATGTTGTTCCCGTATTCAAAAGGCAGCAAACATCTTCAGAACAAACTGTCTTTTTCGGTGTACACCGCAGCCGCGCTTATTTACCTGATACGGAAACAACGCGATGCTGTCGGGCTTACGCTTTTTTCGGATGAAATTGAGTTTCATTCCACGCCCCGCCTTTCGTCGGTAAATGCCGAGATCATGTTCAGCAAACTTTCGGAACTGATCCAGCCCGAAAATGCGCATCTGCGGAAAAATACCAACACAACACAGGTGCTTCACCAGATTGCCGAGAACATTCACAAACGTTCGCTGGTGATCATCTTCAGCGATATGCTCGACAGCCAGAAAACCGAAGAGCTTTTTTCGGCGCTTCAGCATCTTCGTTACAACAAACACGAAGTGATCCTTTTTCATGTAACCGATCATTCGCTGGAACGCGAATTTGAGTTCTCGAACCGGCCACACAAATTTGTGGATTTGGAAAGTGGCCAAACAGTAAAGTTCAATCCCTGGGAAGTAAAAAAGCACTACGTTTCAACGGTAAAGGAATATTTCGACGACCTGAAAGTGAAGTGCGGCCAGTACCAGATCGACCTAGCCGAGGCCGATATCAACAAAGATTTTAAAGAAGTGCTGTTTTCGTATTTGGTAAAGCGGAAGAAGCTTTTCTAGTTCAACCTTCTCTTTAGCTCTTTTCTTCGATCTTTTGCTCCCGCGCGATTGCATCGCGTGGTGTTATAAGCAGATTATTTTACAACTATAACATTATTCAGCAATCCTTTTTCTCCTGCATAATCGGCGGCACTGCTGTATAAGTACTTTTTGGGCAGCACCTAGCCGGACAGTACATGCCTGCCTTAACGTACATGCTGTGGTTTAACGACATGGAAGAACGCGAGGCCAACTGGGCGAAATTTGTCGGCAGCCCGGAGTGGGATGTAATGAAAAACAAACCTGAATATGCCAACTCGGTAAGTAAAGTGAAGAAGAAATTTCTGACTCCGGCCGATTTCAGTCAGTTGTAAACAGGGGCAGAGGTAGTTAATCCCCTTCTTTTTTTGATTTTAGTGGTGCTAAGTTGCAGAAGGAGACGGGCATGGCTTTTTAAAGTCTGCTAATTTCCCTAAATTTAGGTTTTACTAAAGTCCCCGTATATGTTAGTAAAGACCTTCGGAAGCGCAGTTTTTGGGATCGATGCCACCACCATTACCATGGAGGTGGATGTTACCACCGGGATTAAATTCATGTTGGTTGGCCTGCCCGACAGTGCCGTAAAAGAAAGTCAGCAACGCATTGAGTCGGCGCTGCGGCTGAATGGCTACAAATGGCCCAGGCAAAAGATCATCATCAACATGGCGCCTGCCGATATCCGCAAAGAAGGCTCTGCCTACGATCTTCCGCTGGCAGCGGCAGTGCTGGCCGCTTCGGGGCAGATCGACGCTTCATTGCTTTCGAAATACGTTTTAATGGGCGAATTGTCGCTCGACGGGACTTTGCAGCCCCTAAAAGGAGTGTTGCCCATTGCCATTAATGCCCGAAAAGAAGGTTTTGAAGGCTTTATCCTTCCGAAAGCAAATGCACGGGAAGCTGCAGTGGTAGATACGCTCAAAGTGTACGGAGCCGAAAATATTGTGGAAGTGATCGACTTTCTGAACGGGAAACCGGCACTCGAAGAAACGGTGATTGACACCCGTGCTGAATTTTATGCGCAGGTAACCAATAATCCGCTCGATTTCTCGGATGTAAAGGGACAGGAAAATGTAAAACGGGCGCTGGAGATCGCGGCTGCCGGAAGTCATAATATAATT
>JBKDZK010000063.1:0-7878 GCA_047971205.1 Draconibacterium sp. | reverse complement strand
CCCATTTCCCGTCCAGAATACCTTCAATATTTTTTATGCCCGAAAGATTGTCACTGATTTTAAAACGAATTCGTGTTGATTCGCTTAAACGACCTTCGGATATGCTGAGTGGTTTGATAACCGGCGGAATGGTATCCACCATCAGAGCATACCTTCCCAAAGTGCGGATGCTTCCTTCCACCCAACCGTCTTTAAAAGTCCCTCCCACAGCGCTGGGCTGTCCGCTTTTTGAATTCAGACTTACAATCAGCACTTTCGGCTCCAGTTCTGACGGCAGATTGCGCGGTTTTATTTTTAAGCCTGCCGAAATGTGAAGCGGCACTTTCTCGTTTTTCAAAACCTGAAAGTCGGAATAAAAAGCATCGGTAGTCGGTTCTTCCTTGTACAAAAATTCTTCATCAGCATAAAGTGCCCCCTTGGGGATACTCAGCACACAATTTTCCGAATCAAACAAATTATCCTGGTCGTATTTCATAGCGATGCTCCCATCCGGAACAGTCGCCTGCATTTGTTTAAACTTTCCTTCCACCTTAAATTCCAGAGAAGAAACATTTCCGTAAGTATCAGCCATTTCGAGCTGAATCTTGTGGCGATCATTGGTTGCCACAAAAACACCTTGCGAAAGATCGTAGGAATAAATCGGCAGTTGATTTCCGGGATCGACCCAGGTTTTAATAAAACGCCGCCCCGATTCGATGTACTCGCCGTAAACGATATGGCTGTTAATATACCGCGAATTGCCAAACGAAAAACGCTTTAGCAGAAAAGCAAAGCTGCTAATATCGTCCACCGAAAGGCTCAGCCGCGTGATACCACACTTATTGTAGCTGCCATCCAGGTAATCGTTGGTCTGAATGGCAAAACCCACCGGCCCGTACACCGGAATTACAGGATTTCCTTTTACCCAATATTTTCCTTCGGAAAAAACCAGCGGATAACTGGCCGCCACCGGCTGATAATTAACATGTGAAGTGTCGGATAGTGGGACTACTAATAAAGAGAACATTTTTGGCGCAATATTATCAACCACTGAAAATCCATATTCCAGAGGGTTTAACGGCTCTTCTGACTGTGTATCCCGAATTTCAAAATGCAAATGTGGCCCGCCCGAACTACCACTGTTTCCGCTTTTGGCAATTTCCTCGCCCTTTTTTACAGGGAATAAAAATGACGGCACCTCCAAGTCAACCCGAAAAGATTTTTGCTCGTATTGCCGGTCTGTCACATATTTCTGAATCGCCGGGGCGAAACGTTCCAAATGCCCGTAAACCGAAGTTGTTCCGTTGGGATGATGAATATAGAGCGCATATCCGAAACCAGAGGGAGATACAGAAATTCGGGAAATATACCCTTCAGCAACTGCATAAACGGAAAATCCGGTAACTCCCTGCGTCTTAATATCGATTCCCGAGTGAAAATGATTGCTCCGCAGTTCGGCAAAACTACCGATTAGCAACAATGGTATTTTTAACGGGTCGCTGTAGTATCTCTCCTGTGCATTTGCTCCCAGTACGACTAAAACCAGGATAAACAGAACGAAAGTTCTCATAAACATCATTTAGTTGGCCTGCAAATTTAACTTTTTACGGGCTTCAATTTATACTACAACGAAGCGCAAACTATTTTATTTGCAAAATCTTACGTCGCTGGTACATTCATCTCATTAACATAGAGATGTTAGCATTATTTATCTCCAAACAAATACTTTTACTTTCTTAGTATTGAAAAAAAGTTAACTTTGCCTCTGAAATGCAGCTATAATGACCGAAGAAGATCGTTTGCTTCTGAAAGAATTAAAAACGAATGTGCAGCAATTATTCAGCAGTTTCAAGCATTTGGAAAATGAAAACCAGTTGTTGCACGACGAAATTTCGAAACTCCGTAATAAAATCGGAGAATTGGAGCATGAAAAGTCGGAGGTCGGTCGAAAAAATGAGCAACTAAAAATTGCCAACCAATTGTTATCTGAAAAACAAGGCAACGGGGAGGCAAAACAGAAAATTAACTTATTGATACGGGAGATTGATAAATGTATCGCATTACTAAACAAGTAATGTATTGTGAAAGACAACGATTTTAGAATAAATATTAAGATTGACGGGCGGAATTATCCGCTGACCATCAATCGCAGAGATGAAGAGAGATACCGGAAAGCTGCTAAATTTGTGAACGAAACCATTACTGAATTCAGAAAAAGGTTTCAACACAATGACCAACAAGATATAATGGCGATGACTGCATTTCAGGCGGCTTTGAATTACAGCAACTTACAGGAGCGCCAGGATTATTCTCAATTCATCGATGATATTAAGGATTTAAATGACGACATTTCTGATTTCTTAAAAGAACAGAATTGGAAATAGAAATATAAAGTATTTATCAAAGCCTGTATTGGGCCTTTTCCCGAAAGAAAAGGTTCTCTACGGGTTTTTTAGTATTTAAATTAAAAATTCATGGACATAAATTTGATATTTGCAGTAGCTGCGGGTTTTGTTGGAGGTGGCGGATTGGCCTACTTCGTGTGGAACAAAGCCCTGAAAGCAAAGAAAAGAAAGATAGTAGCGGAAGGCATGGCCGAAGCTGAAGTGATCAAAAAAGACAAGATTTTACAGGCGAAGGAAAAATTCCTTCAGTTAAAGTCGGAACACGAAAAGTATATTAACGAGAAGAACTCGACGCTGTCCAACCTTGAGAACAAACACAAACAGCGCGAAAATACGCTTAACCAACGTCGCGATGAAATCAACCGGAAGGTTAAGGACTTTGAAACAGAGAAACGTGAAATCGAAGTTATTCGTGAAAACCTGAATGCCCAGTTGCAAAGGGTAGAACACAAGAACGAAGAGCTCGAAAAAACGTTCAAACAAACACTCGAAAAACTCGAACAGGTTTCGGGTTTATCAGCCGAAGATGCCAAAGCACAACTGGTAGAGTCGCTGAAAGAAGAAGCGAAATCGGATGCGGTGGCTTACATCAACGAAATAATGGAAGAAGCCAAGCAAACCGCCAATAAAGAAGCGAAAAAGATTGTGGTAAAATCCATTCAGCGTGTGGCAACCGAAACTGCCATTGAGAATTCTGTTACCATTTTCCATATTGAAAGCGACGAAATCAAAGGCCGTATTATCGGGCGTGAAGGACGTAACATTAGAGCTCTTGAAGCTGCTACAGGCGTTGAGATCGTTGTAGATGATACTCCGGAAGCCATTGTGCTTTCAGCGTTCGACCCGGTACGTCGCGAGATTGCCCGTTTGGCATTGCACCAGCTGGTAACCGACGGACGTATTCACCCGGCGCGTATCGAGGAAGTAGTTCAGAAAGTAAAAAAACAAGTAGAAGAAGAAGTGATCGAAACCGGAAAACGCACCGCAATCGACCTTGGAATCCATGGCCTGCATCCTGAACTGATCCGTTTGATCGGTAAAATGAAATACCGTTCGTCGTACGGTCAAAACCTGCTGCAACACTCGCGCGAGGTTGCTAACTTAAGTGCAATTATGGCGGCTGAGCTGGGATTAAACCCGAAAAAAGCAAAACGCGCCGGATTGTTGCACGATATTGGTAAAGTTCCGGATGATGAACCGGAATTGCCACACGCAGTGCTGGGTATGAAGTTGGCCGAGAAATACAAGGAAAAACCGGACATTGCCAATGCCATTGGTGCTCACCACGACGAAGTGGAAATGCAGAGCCTTCTTGCACCTATCGTTCAGGTTTGCGATGCCATTTCAGGAGCTCGTCCGGGAGCCCGCCGCGAGGTAGTGGAATCGTACATCAAACGCTTGAAAGACCTGGAAGACCTGGCACTCTCCTACCCGGGCGTTATGAAAACCTACGCCATTCAGGCAGGACGCGAACTGCGCGTAATTGTAGGCGCCGACAAGATGAACGACCAGGAAACCGAACAGCTCTCGTACGACATCTCGAAACGTATTCAGGACGAGATGACTTACCCGGGACAGATCAAGATCACGGTAATTCGCGAAACACGCGCTGTGAGCTACGCAAAATAAGAAGAAAGAAACTTGAAATATCCGAGCCTTCCGTTGAAAAACGGGAGGCTTTTTTATTCACAAAAATATGGTTGCCACATGGAAAGTTCATTATGAAAATTCGTTGGAACGTAATTTATTAGGGCACTGCCATACTGCATTGTGAAAGGGTTGCTGAGTTACAGGTTAGAAAGTCTTTTGGAGAGCAATTTCAAATTGATCAAACAGTTTTCTTGAGTAACCTTTACAATTTAAATCTCTTACCGGTACTGCCCCCAACGACTTCATAAGACAAATCAGGCTAAAAAGAGCCGCTCAACTGCTAAAAGAAAGACAGTATACCATTTCAGAAATAGCTTACATGGTTGGGTTTAAGATTCCGGCCAATTTCTCTACGTCGTTTAAAGCCTATTATGGAGTAACTCCTAAAAAGTTCCAGGAAAAGGAATGATCAAAAAAGAAACAGTACCTTACTTTCACCTCTGTGAGACAAAAGTTCAAGTGAAAGAATAAGCTACAAGCCGCTAGCCACAAGCTGCAAGTCATTGGCAATTGTATATTGATTATTGAAGATTGATAATTGAAGTTCAATCCCTTCCTCACTGAATACTGACCACTGTTTACTCAATCCTTCAATCCCATCAATCCTTCAGTCCCTGCAAACAGCTCACTTAAACAACTCCACAATTTCCTCTTTGGTGATTTTCTGGAAAGGATCGTTGGAATTGATAAACTTATCGGCCAGCGAACTTTTGCGTTCCTTTAGTTTCTGAATTTTTTCCTCGATCGAATTTTCGGTAATAAAGCGGTACACAAATACGTGCTTGTCTTGCCCGATGCGATGCGCACGGTTAATGGCCTGTATTTCGGCGGCCGGGTTCCACCACGGATCGATGATAAACACATAATCGGCTTCGGTAAGGTTAAGCCCTACTCCACCGGCTTTCAGCGAAATCAGGAAGATCCGGTTCTCATCGTTTTCCTGGAACCCTTTGATCACCTCTTCGCGTTTGGTGGTTTGCCCGGTAAGTTTCGAATATTTCCAGCGCTGCTTTTTTATTTCCGACTCCAGCAGTTCAAGATGCGTCACAAACGACGAGAAGATCAGCACCTTGTGTTTCTCGGCAACCAGGTTCTGCAGCATCCGGAAAATCTCGTCGAACTTACCCGAACTTTCACCCGCATCCTTCTCCAGCAACGACGGATGATTGGCCAATTGCCGCAAACGCGTCAATCCCTGCAATACCACAAACTGCGACTTGTTCATCCCCTCTTTTTCGATGGCGGAGAGGATCGTATTCCGGATGATTGATTTTTCCTTGTCGTACAGTTTTTGCTGATCGTCGGCCATGCTGCAAATGCGTACTTCTTCCATCAGCGGAGGCAGGTCGCGCGCCACTTCCATTTTCTTACGGCGCAGCACAAAGGGACGGATCATCAGTTGCAGCTTTTCCATCTGCTCTTCGTTCGCGTGCTTTTCTATGGGTGTAATAAACATTCGCTGAAAAAAGGCCAGGCTTCCCAGCAGTCCGGGGTTCAGAAAGTTCATCTGGCTCCACAAATCCGACAGCGAATTTTCTATCGGGGTACCGGTTATTACCAGTTTATGGCCGGCATTCAGCTTCAACACAGCTTTATAAGTTTTAGATGTGGGATTTTTTATGGCCTGGCTCTCATCTAATATAAGGTAAAAGAATTTGGTTTGGGCCAGGTGTTCGCAATCGTTCCGTACTGTACCGTAAGTGGTAATGATTACATCGTAGCAAGTTGCAAGCTGTGCCATATCTTCTACTTTCTTACGCTGTGTACCAAGGTACTGGAACACTTTTAGTGCCGGGGTAAATTTGGCAATTTCGTTGTGCCAGTTGTGTGCCAATGATGTAGGTACTACAATTAAACTGGCAGGTTGAACGAGCTCTCCGGTTCCTGCCCCGGGGATATCGGCAAACAAATCCAGTTGCCCGGTGGCCGGTAGAGTGGTAATACTTTGTCGTTTTCTTTTCAGCAAAAGTAAAAGGGTAAGGGTTTGCAATGTTTTTCCCAGTCCCATATCGTCGGCCAGGCAGCCTCCCATATTGTTTTTATACAGGTCGTGCATCCATTTAAAGCCATCGTATTGATAGTTACGCAACTTGGTTTTTAGTGCCGGTGGTACCGGTATTTCCTTTTTGCTGTCGTGGCTCATTTGCAAAAGCTTTTGTTTTATGTCCGGGTCGCCTTTTTGTACTGTTTCCTGTAAAAGGGTGAAATGGTGCCGGGCAAAACGTATGTGCTTGCCGTGTTCTTTGCCAAAGGGCAGCAGGTCTTTGTAGCGGGCAAACCACTCTTCGGGTAGGATGGCTATTTCGCCGTTGGGTAACTGAAACTCGCGGATATTGTTTATTATGTACTTTTTTAGGCGGATAAAAGGGATGTTGTAGTCGCCAAAATGGACGATGGCATAGACATCGAACCAGTCGCCGTTGGCAGTAGTTTTCATCTCGAGTTGTTGTTGGCCCATAAAGTATTTCTTTTCCCGGTCGGCAATTTCCAGCCTGATGCCATTTTTGTGAAAAACGGAGCGCTCGCTGCCGATCCAGTTTATGTAGTGGTAAAGGGCATTTTGTACTTCCAGCAAATCGGTACCGGGCAAACGGTAGAAGCCGTTGTTTTCCTTTAACCCTTTTTCCGACAGGAAATTCTTTATGTCCTCTTCCCATCTTTTTTTTCTACGGGTTCTGCGAAAAGTGTATGATGCTTCCTTTTTTTCGCAACTTACCGATATTTCTTTTTTTTGCGAGAGTTCAAAAACTTCTTCATCGTAAATAAATCGAAGGTTGAGTGCCGGCTGATACTGTAAATCGTTTTCGAGGGTAAGCAGGGCCTCTTTTTTGCCTTCTGTATCGATAATGTCGAAGCCTTTGGCCTCGACATGAAAGTTGCGGATGGTTTTTAGCACAAAGCCCGGATAATATTTGTCTTCTATGCTGTTGGGCACGGTAACGGCTTCTTTTTCGAGAAAGGGCATCAGTTTTTTGGCCGTAAGTTTTTGGAAAGCCAGTAACTGGCCGCCCAAAATCATCAGGCAGGGGTTGTGGGCAACAAATACCGGTTTGCGGTGGTAGAGCGGAAGCTCTTTATCGAGCAGGAAAATTTTTAGCCGATAACTGGTATGGGTTTCCGTACGCTCGAAATAAAACTCCGGACGGGCAAAAACCGGGGGAACATTTATCACGTCTTCGTCATATAAATTCGAGTACTTGGACTCTTTTTTAAACAAACGTACCGGGCTTGCCATTAAGATATTATGTACCTGTATCAAAACCCTCTCGATATATGGCACTACCTGCCGCTCAAATACCCCCGGCTCCAAGCTGGCATAAAACTGTGTAAGGCTGCCGTTGCGCGAAAAACGTTTCATCAAACGTTCGTCGCTGTATTTGTCCATCAATTTTACCAATTCGTGCTCGTAGTGTTTCCACGGATAGCTACTCTCGCTTAAATCGCGGGGTTTTATGATGTGGGTTGCGGTATAGAATTTCTTTTGTTTCTCGACCCAAACCGGCTGAAATATTTTTCCGAGGTGGCGGTGGTCAGTCAGTATTACAATAAATTCTTTTTCATCCATTGATACTCGATATTTTTGTGGCCTTTTGTTGGCTTATGGTATTACAAGGGCCTCAAAGCGTAATGTCTAAACCTCATAGTCTAAAACCCTATTGTCGATAAAAGAACCTCAAATATAAAACTGCTGTGGCAAACAGCCTTGCAAATTTACTCTTTTAATAGGTTTAGAAATGTAAATTTTATGTAGCCTCGCCTCGCGAAGGATGTTATATTTGCAAAAACAATACTCAAAAACGATCACTTATGAAGAAGCTCTTTATCCCAAAAATAAGCGTAGAAA
>JBKDZK010000062.1:0-5079 GCA_047971205.1 Draconibacterium sp. | reverse complement strand
TATGGAAACAACAGATTTATTAAAAAAGGTACGGAAGATTGAGATCAAGACGCGGGGGCTTTCGCGGAATATTTTTGCGGGAGAATACCACAGCGCCTTTAAAGGACGGGGTATGGCTTTTTCGGAAGTCAGGGAATACCAGTTTGGCGACGACATCCGGAACATCGACTGGAATGTAACCGCCCGGTACAACCACCCCTACGTAAAAGTTTTTGAAGAAGAACGTGAACTGACCGTGATGCTGCTGATCGACGTGAGCGGCTCGCGCGAGTTTGGTACTTTTGAAAAACTCAAAAAGAATGTGATCACCGAATTGTCGGCCGTGCTTTCGTTTTCAGCGATTCAAAACAACGATAAAATCGGGGTGATCTTTTTCTCGGACAAAATCGAGAAGTTTATTCCGCCGAAAAAAGGGAAAAGCCATATTCTGCGCATCATTCGCGAGTTGATCGATTTTCAGCCCGAAGACCGCGGCACCGACATTACTGAAGCCATTCGTTACCTCACCAACGCCATTAAAAAGCGTTGCACCGCCTTTGTGATTTCCGACTTTATGGACGAAAACGCAGAACTGGAAATGGCTTTGTCGATCGCGAACAACAAACACGACGTGGTGGCGCTGAAGATTTACGACGAACGGGAAACAGAATTGCCTCCGATCGGGATGATCAAACTAAAAGACGCTGAAACCGGCCATTATGTGTGGGTGGACAGCAGTTCGCGCAGAACCCGGACGATGTATTCCGACTGGTGGAAAAAACACACCGCGCGCCTGGATGTGATGTTCAAAAAATGCGGCGTGGATTATGTGGCCATCGACACCAACGAAGATGATGTGAAATCGTTAATGACCCTGTTTCGGAAACGGGCATTAAAATAGAAGAAATGAACGCTATACGTAAAACAATACTGAAAAGCAATCCACAGTTCGACTACGCTCACTGTGACCGTCAGCCTGAGCGGAGTCGAAGGCTGATTTCATGGGCGGGTTTGCTTGTTCTTTTACTTTTCTTTCTGGCAAATGGTCAGGTGAGTGCGCAGCGGATAAAAGCCACTGCCAGCCTCGATTCAACCAATATCCTGCTGGGAGACCAGGTAAAACTTTTCCTGCAGATCGACCATCCGAAAGATGTGGATGTTCAGTTTCCGCAGGTGCCGGATACCATTGCCGGATTGATTGAAGTGCTGGCCCGTTCGGCCATCGACACTTTTGAAGCCGACAAAGAGGATTACATCAAACAGATTCAGGCCTACACCATCACCTGTTTCGACAGTGGAAGCTACCGCATTCCGCCCTACTGGTTTAAAATTGCCACCGAGGGCCTCAACGATTCGGTGCCCAGCAACGGGGTTACGCTGAATGTGTTTACCATGGAGATCGACACCACCAAGGGGCCGACCGACATTAAAATGCCTTACGACGCTCCGCTGACGCTGAAAGAGGTAACGCCTTATATTTTGGGTGTCATCCTGATCGGTGCCATTATTTTCTTCCTGCTGTATTCAATCAAACGGAAGAAGAAAAACCAGCCGATTTTTGCCCGGCCGCAAAAGCCGAAGGAACCGCCGCATGTGGTGGCACTTCGCGAGCTCGATCGCATCAAATCGGAAAAAGTATGGCAGCAGGGCAAAACCAAGCAGTATTACAGCGAGCTCACCGATGCCCTCCGGATGTACATCGAGGATCGTTTTGAAATCCGGGCCATGGAGCAGGTGACCGATGAAATTCTGGAAAGTTTCCGGCTGCAGAAAGGCTTGTTAAACGACAAATCGCTGGGTAACCTGGGGCAGATACTGCAACTGGCCGACCTCGTGAAATTTGCCAAGTACCAGCCACTGCCCGACGACGACAACATGGCACTGGTAAATGCCTACTTCTTTGTAAACGATACCAAGAAGGAAGTGGCCAAAAAGCCGGAGGAGAAAGCCAAAGGCGAAGAAGATGATAACGTGGAAGAAGTTGAAATAAAATAGAGAAGGATGTTGGAAGGATTGACATTTAAGAACCCGGAACTATTCCATATTTTATGGGTGCTGATACCCATGACGGCCTGGTATATTTTCCGGCAGAAAAAAAATACAGCAAGCATCCAGGTTTCAACTACAGCACCGGTGTTTAAGGCGCCGCTGACGATCCGTCATTACCTGCGTCACCTGGTGTATGTTTGCTTTGTAATTGCACTGGCCTTTTTTGTGGTGGTACTGGCCCGCCCGCAATCGTCGAAAAACTGGGAAACAAGTGAAACAGAAGGAATCGACATTGTGGTGGCACTCGATATTTCGAGCAGTATGTTGGCGCAGGATTTTCAGCCCAACCGTTTGGAAGCAGCCAAAAATGTGGCCATGGAATTTATTGCAGGACGAGAATACGACCGCATGGGTCTGGTAGTTTTTGCCGGCGAGGCGTTTACGCAATGTCCGCTCACCACCGACCGTGCCGTGTTGCTGAACCTTTTTAAGGATATTCACAGCGACATGATCGAAGACGGTACCGCCATCGGAAACGGACTGGCCACCGCCGTAGCCCGTTTGAAAGACAGCGAAGCCGTGAGTCGCGTGGTGATCCTGCTAACCGACGGTGAAAACAACCGCGGAGAAGTAGCGCCGGTTACGGCTGCCGAGATTGCCAAAACCTTTGGGATACGCGTTTATACCGTTGGTGTGGGATCGATCGGAACAGCGCCCTACCCTTTCCGGGTGCAAACACCCTTTGGCGAACAGGTGCAGTTGCGCGATATGGAAGTAAAAATTGACGAGGAAACCCTGCAAAAAATTTCGTCGCTGACCGACGGAAAGTATTTCAGGGCCACCGGCAACACCAAACTGGAAGAGATCTACAAGGAGATCGATGCACTGGAAAAATCCAAGATAGAAGTACGCGAATTCAGTCGCAAATCGGAAGAATTCATGCCCTTCGCGCTGCTGGGAGCCTTGTTTTTGATCCTGAGTTTATTTTTGAGAATAACGATATTCAGAACCATCCCATAAATAATGTTTGAGTATGGAAATGTTTAGATTTGGAAATAGCGAATATTTATGGGGACTGTTACTCATTCCGTTACTGACCCTGTTTTTTGCATGGTCGCGTATTGCACGCCGCCGGGCATTGAAAAAGTTCGGAAGAAGCGAAATGCTCGAACAGCTGATGCCTTTCAGCTCGCGTACACGCCCGGTAGTTAAGTTTATTGTGCTGATGCTGGCGCTGGCTTTTATCATTACCGGAATTGCCCGCCCGCAGTTTGGCTCAAAACTGAAAACCGTAAAACGCGAAGGCGTGGAGCTGATCATTGCGCTTGACGTATCAAACAGTATGATGGCCGAAGACATTCAGCCCAACCGTCTGGAACGGGCCAAGCGGGCCATCTCGCGCCTGATCGACCGTTTGGAAGACGATAAAATCGGGCTGATCGTGTTTGCCGGCGATGCTTATACCCAGCTGCCGATTACGGCGGATTACAATTCAGCCAAATTGTTTTTGAACTCGGTAAATACGCAGATCGTTCCGAAACAGGGAACCGCCATTGGCGCTGCCATTGACCTGGCACACCGTTCCTTTACTCCGGGCGATAAAGCCAACAAGGCGATCATCGTAATAACAGATGGTGAAAACCACGAAGACGACGCGATTGCATCTGCCAAAGCTGCACTCGAAGACGGCATCATTGTCCACACCATCGGAATGGGGCTGCCATCGGGCTCTCCTATCCCGGTTTTGAGAAACGGGCAAACCGACTACATGAAAGACCGCGACGGAAATGTGGTGATCACCAAGCTGAATGAGCAGATGCTGGAGCAGATATCGGCAGCCGGCAGTGGAATTTACATCCGTGCCAACAATGCCCAGGTGGGTTTGAATACGCTTTTTGACGAGATCAATAAAATGGAAAAACAGGAAATGGAATCGCGTACCTACTCGGAATACGACGACCAGTTCCAGTTCTTTTTTGCGATAGGACTTTTCCTCCTGTTACTCGAATTTGTTATTCTGGAACGGAAAAACAAGTACCTGAAGAACATTCATTTGTTTAAGAGCTAGTTGGGAAACTGAAGTTGAAAGTTAGAAGAGAAAAAGATGAAGAGAATTTATTACATAGTTTTGCTTGTATTGATTGCCGGGAATGTATTTGCGCAAAACGAACGCAAATTTGTCCGCAACGGCAACAAGCTGTTTATGGAAGCTGTGCGGGATACTTCCCAAATAGATTCGGTAAAATTCAGTAACGCAGAAACCGAATACCGCAAAGCGCTGAACAAACGCCCCAACGACCTGAAGTGGAACTACAACCTGGCAGATGCCATGTACAAACAACAGCGTTTTGAGGATGCCGAGGGGAAATTCAGCGAACTGGCCGAAAAAATGGAAGAGCCGGTGGAACGCGCTTTTGCCAACCACAACCTGGGAAATACCCAGCTGATGCAAAACAAACTGGACGAAAGCATTGAATCGTACAAAAAAGCCCTGCGCGAAAATCCTTCCGATCTGGAAACAAAGTACAACCTGGCCTATGCGCAGATGCTGAAAAAACAACAGGAGCAGCAGCAACAACAAAACCAGCAAAACCAGGATCAGAACAAAGATCAAAACAAAGATCAAAACAAAGACCAGCAGGACCAGAACAAGGATCAGCAAAATAAAGATCAGAACAAGGATCAAAACAAAGATCAGCAGGATCAGAATAAAAACCAGGATCAAAACAAGCAGAACCAGGATCAGCAAAACAAAGATCAGCAACAGCAGCAACAACCGCAGCAAAACAAGATCTCGAAACAGGATGCTGAACAGCTGCTGCAGGCTTTGCAAAACGACGAACGCAAGATCCAGGACAAGGTAAAAAAAGAAAAAGCCGCCAAAGCCAAACGGATGCAAACCGAGAAAGAGTGGTAGAAGAGAAAGGCGAAGGCTAAGAAGAAGGCAAAGGCTGAGGCTAAGATTAGGAACGTAACGAAAATTGCGGTTGTAATAAAGAAAATTCTTGAAGTTGACTATCCCCGTGGCAGAGCCAAGGAGTATTACGCCAACTTCATTTCAGCTAAATCGCTGAAAACCGAATTTTCTTTATTTCACCCCTCTGTCAGCCA
>JBKDZK010000061.1:0-2157 GCA_047971205.1 Draconibacterium sp. | reverse complement strand
CCATACGAAGCTCTCAGTTTTAGTAAACTTAACCAATCCACATCGTTCATAAACGCTTCGTTAGACATCAACCAGGCTCCCGAAACAGCAGGAGTGTAAGTATAGCGCTTGTCTTTGGCATATTGTTCCGAACCGGAATAACCCAGATCTACTTTGGCAAAATAGCGGTTATCGTAGCTATAGCTGGCTTCCACTCCGGAACTTAACCTGCGATAGGGTAAACAATATGGAGAAGAAGTATCTGTTTTTGTTAAATCCTGATAAAAAGCATAAGCCAATCCCGTAACACTGTGTTTCCCGAAATTACGGTTGTAGTTCAACGCAGAATTTACACTCAGGTGATAATAATAAGAACTCGATTTTCCATAAGCCAAAGGAGTGTCATTATTGGCTCCTTTTATTTGAAACAGAAATTCATCGAAATCTCCCTTTTTCACCCAACGTTCATAGTCTTGCGTAGTTGATAAACTTCCTACAGAATTGGTTTGATAAGCAAAAATTCCTGACAACGACAATCCCTGTGTTAAAAATGACATATCCAGATCCAGTCCAACCTGAGCATTGATATTGGTTACAGTATGCCTCCTATAGCCAGAACGGTTAAGCATTCCATACGTTGGAGAACCTACCGTTTGAGTAGTAAGTACTTTTCCCCCTTCCTGTAAAATTTCTCCCGTGTCCTCATCAACTATTTCAGGAGTAACAGGTCCGTAAACATTTGAGGGAATATAAAAAATACTATTGTAAACAGAAGAGTTGGCGCTTCCGGGAGTCCGTTCTCTTTTGATATTTCCACTTAAACGGGCAAAACCTTTTAAAAATGGTGTTAATTCCATGTCGACATTAGAGCGGAAATTTAACCAGATATTATTGGCATTTGAATTATACTCGGTCTGGTCAGTTTTAAATTGTCCTCCCTGGTGCATAAAGTTCACATTCGAGAAGAATTTCACTTTGTTATTGCCACCAGTAAGGTTTACCCCCACCCGCTGCATCAAGGCATAATCTTTCATGTAATTGTTATACCAATTGTTGTTAGTGTAAAGATTTAGATCTGTAGCATTGCGATAGTTGTCAATTTGCTCCTGAGAATAATAGTCAAACATATCGCTTGCTAAGCCATCGTTGGATGCAGCCTGATTCATCAACTCAGCATATTTCGCAGAATTATAAAATGTCGGCTTCGTTGTTACCTGCTGGAAAGACTGATCGAACCTTGTATCTATTTTCAATCCGCCTTCCGATCCTCTTTTGGTCGTAACAACAATTAATCCGTTAGCTCCCTGAATACCATAAAGGGCTTGAGTAGAAGCGTCTTTTAACACCGTAATCGACTCAATTTCCTCGGGACTAATGTACTCCAGCGTTTGATTACTATTGTAGGCATTCACTATTCCATCAACCATAACAAGAGGCCCTGTTCTTCTGGCTGACGACAATCCTCTTACAAACATATCTGTATTGGCACGTGAAAGTTCAGAAAAAGTTTCCTGAGTAAACAACCCTGACAATCGTCCCTGAAGAGCCTGAGTAAGGTTTGCAACCGGAGCTTTTTTTAATTCTTCTCCACTTACTGTTGCCACTGCACCTGAAATTTCCCGACGTTCCTGCTTCGAATATCCGAGGTCAATTACTTCAGTCAAATTATGAGCATCAAACTCAAGATTAATGTCATATTGATTCCCCTCAATGATTTCAACTTTTTTATTGTGAAAACCAACCAGAGAAAAAACTAAAAATTTAGAGTCACCATCAACAGCCATCGAAAATTCGCCGTTGAAATCGGTTATTGTCCGGTAATTTCTATTTTCAGTTACCACCGTAACTCCCTGAAGGGCCTTCCCATACTCATTTTTTACGGATCCGCTAATTAATATTGATTGTTCCTGTTGAGCGCTTAGGGGTGCCCAACTTGATAAAATCAATATTAAAATAACCCATAATTTAATTTTTGTTGATATTATATTTTGTCTCATTGTTATTTCAATTTAGTTATGAAGTAGAACAAATTTTACCACCCTGGATTTTGCCAGTCTTCTCCTGTTATTGCAAGCAAACGATTTGCTTCAGCCAAGGGGATAGGCAGCCATAGATATTTATTTGTATAGCATGCCCTAGGTGTTTCTCTTACAGTTCTTCGGCCGTAGGTATATGTTC
>JBKDZK010000060.1:0-9932 GCA_047971205.1 Draconibacterium sp. | reverse complement strand
ATATTGCCGATCGTAACGTCAGGCTCCCTTACTACATTACCGACGACTATAAAAGGGATCCCGATGACGCTTCGGTCACAAAAATTTCACAAAACTGGTTTAAGCAAATATGGAACAATGTGCTAACCTATACCGATAGCTTTAACAACCATAATTTTACGATAATGGCCGGGACAGAGTACCGCGACGATTCCTGGGACAGACTGGAAGCGCAAGGGCTTGGTTTCCCTTATGAACACGAAGAGTCCTGGTATATCGACCAATCGCTCACCAAACCGGAAGGAAGCGTAAAGGACGATGGTTCAAGATATTACGGTTTATCGTATTTCGGACGTATATCCTATAATTACAACAACCGCTACCTGCTTTATGGTACTTTCCGGGCAGATGGTTCTTCGAAATATCAGGAAAAATGGGGCTATTTCCCCACAATCGGGGCAGGCTGGGTAATGAGCGAAGAAAATTTTATGAAGGACATTAACTGGTTAGACTATTTGAAACTTCGCGCAAGCTGGGGGCACTTGGGCAACAACAGTGTGCCGGCCAGCGACGGTGCAAGTACAACCGATGTAGTTACCGTTGCCATTGACGATGTGTTGGTTTCGGGGACTTCTACCACTAATACTTTCTCGTATTTAAAATGGGAGGTTACCGAAGAAACAAATGTTGGATTTACCGCTAATCTGTTCGACAGTAAATTATCAGTGGATGCCGATTATTTTACGCGCGATACTAAAAATGCGGTAATTATTATACAGGTGCCCCTTACCGGCGAAACGGTGCGGCGCAGCTTAGGCGTTATTCGTAACTCGGGTTTTGAATTGGGGCTGAACTGGTCGAACAAAGTTTCAAAAGACCTGAGCTACCAGGTGGGCCTGAACATATCTACCCTTAAAAATGAAGTGCGTGATTTATACGGGCAGGAATACATTGACGGAGGTTCAGCCGAATTTCGCCAGCGTACAATGGTTGGCGAACCGTTGTTGGCTTTCTTCGGTTGGGAAACCGACGGTATTTACCAGTCGTGGGAAGAAATTAATGCCGACCCGGTAGCTGTTGCCAATAGCCTGGAACCCGGTGATTTCAGGTACAAAGACCAACAGGCCGAAGGCGAAGCAGGCTACGGGGTTATAGATGGCGACGACCGGGTTGTCCTGGGCTCGTACCAACCTAAATTTACCTATGGCGGTAATCTTGGCATTCAGTACAAGAACCTCGAATTTTCGGCAAGCATTTTCGGCCAAACCGGGAATAAAATACTTAACCGCCGCCGGGGAGAGGTGATTTGGACTACCGACCTGAACATGGATGCCGATCTGGCAAAAAACCGCACCCAGATTGAATTGGGATGGGACAACGAAAAAAAGGAGTACTTCACAGCAAGTGTGGTTGCTCCGGGGAAATACCCGTCATCGAAAGCATTGCGGAAAGGCTGGAACCAACGAATGAGCGACTACCTTGTCGAAAATGGCGCATTTTTCCGCTTACAAAACGTCCAACTCGCCTACAACATTAAAAATAAACACTGGTTTGGCGCTGATATGCCCGATTTTAAGGTGATGCTTACCGCAGAGCGGCCACTTTCCGTTTTTAAATACAACGGTTTTAACCCCGAAGTGGAAAATGGTATTGACAGACAAACATATCCGGTCCCGGCAGTTTATACCATTGGGTTAAACGTTAAATTCTAATTTAAAAGTGAAATGACAATGAAAACGAAAATACATCTTTTTAAAACAGTTTGCATTGCTTTTGCATTGTTCGCTGTGGTTTCCTGTAACAGCATCCTGGATGAAGCGCCGCTAAATACTTCATTTACCGAAGATGTGGATTACAGCAATGCCGACAATATGATACTGCCATTAATAGGTTCGTACGAAGCGTTTTATACCAGGGGTTGGGAGGAGTTTGCCTTACTGTCGGTACGTGGTGACGATGTAAACAACGGGGGCCTGGGCGATCAACAGGATTATGCCGAAACCGATAAGTTCAACTACAACAAAGATTATTGGATGTATAACAGCACCTGGCAAAATCAGTACCGCGACATATTCACCTTTCATACGGCCATGGATGAAATTGAAAAGTACAGGGAAGCAGGGGCAGGCAGTAGCCTGGCCGATCAATACATTGCCGAAACTAAGGTACTTCGTGCTTTTTTACTGTTCAACATTTCGCGCGCCTGGGGGGCGGTTTATGTTCCCTTAAGTTCCGAACCAACCGATTTGCTGGTTGCCGAAACCGCATCAAAAGACGCAGTAATGCAGCACATTTCGGACCAAATGGACGAGGCAATGCCTTATTTGCCCGATATGCGGCCCAACCAACGCACGGATATCCCGGGCGGGGTCACAAAATATACCGCATTGGCTTTAAAAGCCAGGGCAAATTTAGAACTTAAAAATTACCAGGAGGTGGCCAATGCTACTGCCGGAATAATTAATTCGGGCCAGTACGGGTTGGAACCCGATTTCTACAACCTGTTCAAAATACCCGGGAAGTTAAGCAACGAGAACATCCTGGAAATGCAGTATTCTGATTTTGGACAAAGTTCGGGCGACAGGACATCGTATCTGTTCGACTTTTTTGGACCGCAGGGCGCTTCTTACGAGCCTAAGGTGCAAGGAGCAGCCGGGGGTTGGGGGTTTTACGAACCCAGCTTAAAGTGGATTAAGTTTATGCTTGACAGGGGCGAAAAAACCCGCCTGCAAACCAGCGTGTTGTTTACCCCGCGTGGGATTGCAGCCATTAAAGCCGATCCAAATTACGCAAACCTGCCAGCGTGGATTTCCAATGAAACGCCATCCGGTGACATTGTCCTGGATTATACCCGGGCCATGTTTGCCAGCGGAAAACACTATTTGCCCTCCGACCAGTTGATCGAAGGACGGAATAATTATGGCTCTAACAACAACTTCCGGTGTATCAGGTATGCCGAGGTTTTGCTTATGTATGCCGAAGCGCTCACTCAGGGAGCATCTGTATCCGGGCTCAGTGCCGACGAAGCCGTTAATGCGGTAAGGGAAAGGGCCGGTCTTTCCCCGTTAAGCGGGGTAAGCAATGCCCAGGTAATGGACGAGAAATTTGCCGAGCTCGCCATGGAATGGGGTATCCGTTACTACGATATGATCCGCCTGGGGACAACCAGTGAATTAAGTTACGACGGGAGGACCTATACTGAGGATAAAGCTTATTTGCCTTATCCGCAGGCACAGGTTGATATGCTGCCCGCACTAAAAAAATAACTTCAAACTAAACGTTATTAATATGGATACAATGAAACGATATAAGTTTATAATGCTGGGGTTGCTTGCCATTTTCACATTTGCCTGCCAAGACGGCTATATCGATGGTATTTCGAAAGTAAACCCGGGTGCAGACCAGTCTGCCCCACAGGTGAAAGTAAATTTCCCGCCCGAGGGGTACGAGTTGCAAACCAACGACGCAGTGGCATCTGTCAATATCAATTTTGAGGTAAGGGACGATATTGAAGTTGCTTCCGTTGTTTTAAAAATGGACGGGGCTGATATTACCAGCTATTCCGAATTTAAAGATTACCGGATTGTACTAAAACAATATATGTACGATAACGTAACAACCGGTTCGCATGTGCTTTCGGTGGTTGCTACTGACATTGAAGGAAACACAACCACCCTGGACCGTACTTTCAGTAAAGCTCCGCCTTATGTTCCCAAGTTCGACGGCGAAATGTTCTATATGCCGTTTAATAATGAGTTTAAGGATATGGTGAGCTTAACCGATGCCACAGTGGTTGGTTCGCCCGGTTTTGGTGAAGGCATCCAGGGAGGGCCTGGTTATAAAGGGGCTGCCAGTTCGTACCTTACATTTCCGTCAGCCGGATTGGCAACAGGTGAGGAATTCAGCGCCAGTTTCTGGTTAAAAATTGATGCTTCCGATACGCGTGCCGGCATCCTTTCAATTGCCCCAGCCACCCCTGCCAACCCTTCGGATAAGCCCGGTGGCTTTGGTTTTATCAGGGAAGGGAGCGCAACCAGTCAGAAATTTATCCTTCTGGTAGGAAACGGCACTAATGCCACATGGTTTAACCCGGGGGCACCTGCCACAATCGACCCCACAGTTCAGAACGGATGGGTACATTTTGCCATTTCTATTGCTGCTTCGGAAGTTGCATTTTATATGAATGGTGTCCAGGTTAGCAAGGGTGATTTTACCGGAATAGACTGGTCGAATGTGGGAGATTTGTCGATTATGTCCGGTGATCCCAATTTCTCCGGGTGGAACCATAAAACAGAAAAGGGTGGAATGGATGAATTGAGATTATTCAATAAAGCCCTTACTCAAGAAGAAGTAAAGACAATTATGCTGAAAGAGCAAGCCGGCTTTTACATGGATTTTAACGGCGATTATAAAGAATCTCTTTCCGGAGATGAGGCTACAATTGTCGGTAACCCCGGTTTTGCCTATGGTGCCGGAATTTCAGGCGACGCTTATCAGGGGGCAGCCAATTCATACCTCACTTTTCCTTCCGCCGGATTAGCCAAAGGGGATGATTTTAGCGCCAGTTTCTGGTTAAAGATAGATGCTTCCGATACCCGCGCGGGCATCCTGGCCATTGCGCCAGCCACCCCTGCCAGCCCTTCGGATAAGCCTGGTGGCTTTGGCTTTATCAGGGAAGGGAGTGCAACCAGTCAGAAATTTATCCTTCTGGTAGGAAACGGCACTAATGCCACATGGTTTAACCCGGGGGCACCTGCCACAATCGACCCTACAGTTCAGAACGGATGGGTACATTTTGCCATTTCTATTGCTGCTTCGGAAGTTGCATTTTATATGGATGGTGTACAGGTAAGTAAAGGAGCTTTTACCGGCATCGACTGGGCAAATGTGGGCGTTTTATCGATTATGTCCGGTGATCCCAATTTCTCCGGCTGGAACCATAAAGCGGAAAAAGGAGAAATGGACGAACTGCATCTCTTTAACAAAGCCCTTTCGACCGATGAAGTTATTCTGTTGATGCAGGACGGGTTATAACCCGGAACCCTGTATCCGATGATCTTATCATGGCTCCGACGTAGTTTTACCGAGGGGCCATTTTTCCCAAATCAGACTACTTTTATTATTTTTAATATGATTTCTTTGCCATCAGCGATACGTTGTTTTTACCTGATCACCAGTTTCTTTATTTTTCTGTCATGTGGCAAGGATGATCCGGAAGTGACACCGCAACCGGAAAAAGTAGGGATTACCTATGTTTACATTGGTAAATCGGCACTGGCTGAAAATGGCACAAATGACAACATTACTTTGGCAGAACCCATCGAAATCAAATTCGATAAACCGGTAAATACTGCATCGGTTAACGAAAATATCAGGTTGCTTAACGCCGCAAGTCAGGAAATAGAGCTGACAAAGAGTTTTTTTAGTCAGAACCAGCTTGTTAAACTGGCTCATCCGGCGTTCGACGAAAATTCAAGTTATACACTCCAAATACTGAGCGGAATAAAAGGAGCAGGCAACGAAACTTTTGATGCGCGTGCTTACTCTTTTAAAACGCTGACAGTGCCACTGGTACTTGAATCGGTACTGATCGGTAACAATCCGGTCAATCTTTTAACCCGAATCAAAGAAGTTAGCAGGGAACCGGAAATTACCCTGAATTTCAATACGCCAATAAGCAAAGACGATCTGGCGCCCTATGTTTCGTTTAGAACGGGTGGCTCCGGTGTGGCTTATTCGCTTACTCAAATCGACGAAAAAACAATTTCCGTGACAGTAACTCAGCCACTGGACGGATTTTCAAAACATACGCTTTCCATTTCAGCCAATATCGAAGACAGGATCGGAAAACCCTTTGATGGGATGAATATGAATTTCTATACTGAAATTGATCCTACTCCAAAATTTCCTGAAATAAGTGACGAAGAACTTTTAACCAAAGTCCAGGAACAGACTTTCAAGTATTTCTGGGATTTTGGACACCCCGTGAGTGGATTGGCGCGTGAGCGGAATTCATCGAACGAAACCGTTACAACCGGAGGCTCTGGCTTTGGAGTGATGGCAATACTGGTAGGGATTGAACGTGGTTTTATAACAAGGGCCGAAGGTGTGGAACGGCTGCAAACCATAGTCAATTTTCTTGGGAATGCCGATCGTTTTCACGGAGCATGGTCGCACTGGCTGAACGGAACGACCGGCAAAGCGCTGCCTTTCAGTACCAAAGACAATGGCGGCGATTTGGTGGAGACTTCTTTTATGGCTGCTGGGCTGCTGGCTGCCCGTCAGTACCTCAATCCGTCAGATTCAGAAGAAAATGCATTGATCGGGAAGATCAATACTTTATGGAATTCCATTGAGTGGGATTGGTACACTCGTGGCGGGCAAAATGTGTTGTACTGGCACTGGTCGCCCAACTATGGCTGGGATATGAACATGAAGATTCAGGGTTACAACGAAGCGCTGATCACATACATAATGGCGGCTTCTTCCACAACGCATCCGGTTTCTGTAGACGTTTACCACCAGGGATGGGCGAAAAACGGCTCCATCAAAAACGGGAAAGAATTCTACGGAATTAAGTTGCCGCTAGGATACGACTACGGCGGTCCCCTGTTTTTTGCTCATTACTCGTTTTTGGGAATAGACCCAACCAATTTGACGGATCAGTATGGCAACTACTGGGAACAAAACAGAAACCATACCTTGATCAACCGGGAATACTGCATACAGAATCCCAAAAACTATGTGGGATACAATGCCGATTGCTGGGGCCTGACCGCCAGCGATAACCACGACGGATACTCCGCACAGTCGCCCACCAACGATTTGGGTGTAATTACGCCAACTGCGGCTATTTCATCTATCCCTTTTACGCCCGATGAATCGATGCAGGCGCTTCGCTTTTTTTATTACCAGCTGGGCGACAAGTTGTGGGGAGACTATGGATTTTACGATGCATTTAATGTAACGGAAAGCTGGACAGCCGGTTCGTTCCTGGCCATCGACCAGGGACCGATTGTTGTGATGATAGAAAATTACCGTACCGGGCTCATCTGGGACTTACTGATGTCGTGCCCCGAAGTACAGGCAGGCTTAACAAAACTAGGTTTTATATATTGATATGAAGGTACTTAAATTAAACATAATCGCTTTTTTATTGCTGACGCTTGCTGCGTGTGGCACCCGTAACAAAACAGCAGAGGGAACTGTGCAACAACGTCCTCAAAGCCTCGAAGACTCTTTGCTGACGCAGATTCAATACCAGACTTTCCAGTATTTCTGGGAAGGTGCAGAACCTACTTCGGGCATGGCGCGCGAACGTATTCATATGGACAACATTTATCCGCAAAACGACCAGGATGTGGTTACGCTCGGAGGTTCAGGCTTTGGAGTGATGGCCATTCTGGTGGGGGTTGAAAGAGGATTTATCACCCGGGAACAGGCCCTGGAACGCTACCGGAAAATTGTGGACTACCTGGCAAAAGCTGATCGTTTTTATGGCGCCTGGTCACACTGGCTCAACGGACCCAGCGGTAAAGTTCATCCGTTTAGTAAAAAGGATGACGGCGGTGACCTGGTTGAAACCGCTTTTATGATCCAGGGACTTTTAACGGTGGCCGAATATTACAAAGACGGAAACGAAGCTGAGCAACAATTGGTGGCCGATATTCAAAAACTTTGGGAAGAAGTGGACTGGACCTGGTACACCAAAGGCGAAGATGTTTTGTACTGGCACTGGTCGCCCAATTACGGCTGGGAAATGAATTTCCCGGTAGGCGGCTACAACGAGTGTCTGATCATGTACATTCTGGCTGCGGCTTCCCCAACTCATTCCATCGAGCCGGCAGTGTACGACAAAGGCTGGGCATTGAACGGAGCAATTGCCAACGACACGGTGTATTACGGTTTAAATACGGTTCTTAATTTTTACGAACACGGCGATGATCCAACAGTCCCCATGTTTTGGGCACACTATTCCTACCTGGGGCTGAACCCAAAAGGACTAAAAGACAAGTATGCCGATTACTGGAAACTGAATCAGAACCAGGCTTTGATACATTACAGGTATTGTGTGGACAATCCGAAGCAATTCAAAGGCTATGGTGACAATCAGTGGGGAATGACTTCCAGCTATTCAATAAACGGGTATGCCGGGCATCATCCGGGCGAGTTGGATTTGGGCGTAATCTCACCCACAGCAGCGCTTTCTTCTTTCCCGTACACTCCCGAAGAGTCGATGCGGTTTTTGAAATACCTCTACCTCGAAGCCGATTCACTGGTTGGGAAATATGGCCCCTACGATGCGTACAGTCAGGAGCACGACTGGTATTTACCTCGTTACCTGGCCATCGACCAGGGCCCCATTCCGGTAATGATTGAAAACTACCGGAGTGGAATGCTGTGGGATCTATTCATGAAAAACAAGGATGTGCAGGCCGGGCTCAAGAAACTGGGTTTTGAAAGCCAGTACCTGACAAAATAATACAGATACGATGACTTTATATTGGGCAAAACATAAGCTGACATTAACAATAGCCGCGTTAACTCTCTCGTTGAGTACGGCTTTGGCACAGGAAATAGTTCCGCAGACGTATTGCAATCCGCTGGATATCGACTATACGTACATGGTCTATAACTCGAGCCGCAACATTTCCTACCGTTCGGGTGCCGATCCGGCGGTGATTGAATTCCGCGGTGAATACTACATGTTTGTCACCCGCTCTTTTGGCTACTGGCATTCCACCGACCTGGTAAATTGGAACTTTATCAAACCGGTTCAGTGGTTCTTCGAAGGTTGCAACGCGCCAACAGCTTTTAATTACAAAGACTCGCTGGTGTACTTTGCCGGTGATCCGGCCGGTTACGGAAGTATTCTTTATACCGATGATCCCAAAAGCGGAAAGTGGACACCCACGGCATCGATCAGCAATAATATTCAGGATTCTGAATTGTTTATTGACGACGACGGGAAAACCTACCTGTATTGGGGGTCTTCAAACGTGTACCCGATTCGGGTGAAGGAACTGAACAAAGACGACCGGATGCTGGAAACCGGTGTAAAAGCCGACCTGATCAACCTGAACGAGGAAGAACACGGCTGGGAACGTTTTGGCGAGAACAACTTTCATCCTACTTTAAAGGAAGGGTACATGGAAGGGGCTTCGATGACCAAACACAACAGGAAATACTATTTGCAATACGCAGCTCCCGGAACACAGTTCAATGTTTACGGAGACGGCGTTTACATCGGTGATTCGCCGCTGGGGCCTTTCACTTATATGAAAAACAACCCCATGAGTTTCAAGCCTGGTGGTTTTACCAACGGCGCGGGGCACGGAATAACCGTTAAGCAAACCAACGGACAATACTGGCATTTCGGCACCATGGCACTGGCTTCGAATTCGCATTGGGAAAGGCGCCTTTGTATGTTCCCAACGTGTTTTGACAACGAGGGGCTGATGCATTCCAACACAGCTTACGGAGATTATCCGCGTTTTGGCCCCGACCACCCTACCAAGGCAGGCGAGCACTGTGGCTGGATGTTGCTTTCCTACAAGGGAAAAACAAGCGTTTCTTCGTCGGAAATGCAGATCAAAAAAAGCACTTCTACCGACAATGATTACGACATTACCGAAATGCCGCTGGAGAAAAACAGCGAAGGCGAAATTCTTTCACAAGTGCTGACGGATGAAAACCCAAAATCATTTTGGGTGGCCAGTGCCAACAACGACCAGCAGTGGGTAAAGATTGAAATGCTGAATCCGGGGAAAATTTATGCCTTCCAGCTGAATTATCACGATCACGAATCGGGTATTTATACCCGCACCGAAGGCTTGTGTCACCGGTTTACCATTGAAGTATCTGAGAATGGTACCGATTGGCAAACCGTGGTCGACCGAAGCAATAACTACAAGGATACGCCCAATGCGTACATCGTCCTTAACCAGCCTGTT
>JBKDZK010000059.1:0-2484 GCA_047971205.1 Draconibacterium sp. | reverse complement strand
AGCCGGCCACATTATTGCCGCCGATATCAAAAATGCGCTTCATATCAGGTTGGAAGCACCGCTTGAATACCGTCTAAAAAACATTATGTGCAACAACAATTTGTCGCGCGCCGAAGCAAGCGCTTTTATTGAACGCGTAGAAAAAGAGCGGGTAACTTTCCGAAAAGCAATCAGGGCCGAACAATCGCACGAGGAGCATTTCGACCTGATGATCAACCGGGCCTCTTTCTCCGACCGGCAGGCGGTAGAGCTGATCCTGTTTGCCATCGATAAGAAACAAATACTGGCCGATTACAAGCAGAAAATTGACTTCTTCTAATCGACCAGCAATTACTATTATAAATCTGTTTAGCCCGTAATATGGTCAGGCAGGCCTTTTACATTGATCGGTTTCTGTGCATCTGGTTTCACCTCAAACATATCGCCGGGTGTAAGTCCGCATTCCTGAATCATTTCAAGGCAATATTGCAAATGCCCCAGATCGCTGGTTACATTATTGGTTCCGAACGAGAATTTTACGCCGGCCTCTTTTGCCATTTTAATCATTTCGGCATGCGGAGTTTTGTACCGGGCATTGATCTCCAGCGCAATTCCGTTGTCCGCCAAAACCTTTATCACTTTCTCCATGCGTTCTTTTGTCCACAACTGGTCGTACTCGGGCATTAACTGAGCCGGCAAAACCGTTGGGTTTACATAGATATCGACCGGTTCCTGCGAAAAAATCGCTTCAATTTTGGCCACTAAATCATCCATAAACTGCTGCTTGTCATCCACCCAAACTTCTTCGGGAATCCAGATCCGGTTCCGGCGTCCTTTGCGGTCGGTAAATGTCATGGCATCCGTAAATACATAATCAAATTTTGAAATGGCTTCGGGCGAAAATAAGGTCACCCATTCCCTGCCCTCGGCCTGCATTCCTTTAAACGTAGGGCTGCCTTTAACTTCTTCTATGTACTGATACAACGAAGCATCGTCGGTAACCGGGAAATGCAAACCGCAATTGGGTGCTACTCCGTAGTTGATTCCCAAACGTTGCGAGTTCGCCACCACTTCTTCAATGGTTAAGCCGCCTTTCAGATGCACATGGTAATCGACCAGCGGAAATCCGGCCCGCATTAGCTTGGTAACAATGGCATCCCACTGCACATCTTCCACTTGCTTTTGCTCTCCTTTGGGCAAAGCACGAATCCGGAGGTTCCGGTAATAAGTGGTACTTTCCGGGTCGTGCGACTGCAAAGCAATGGTTCCTTCGCCAAGCAGGTACTTTTCTGCACCTTCCCAGCGCCAGGGATTTTCGGGTTGTGTATATTCATTCACTTTTACATCGTTCAGAAAAACCTCTACCACGTTCTCCACCACTTTTATTCTTATTTTGAACCACTCGTTGTCTTGCACAAAAGGGTAGTAAATATTCCTGATTCCGTTGATACTGCCTGTTTTTCTGCGTTCAGGATGTGTTTTCGACGAGCCGCGATGCGAATTATTAATCTGAATTTCATAACCACTTTCAGGATAACCTTCTGCCTGGTATTTCGTGGAGATATAAACGCCGGAATTGGCTTTCTCAAGCGTTTTCACTTCGGCTTCCCATTCAAAGTTGGTGAAGTTCCCTTTGTAAAAGAGATGACTCCGTTCACCCGAACATTTAATAGCATTGTCTTCAACCGTAAAACTTTCGGGATGCTCGGCAGCTTTTTCCCAGCCATCAAGTGTTTTCCCGTCAAACATAGGCTGCCATTCGCCCACCGGAACCGATGGCTGGCAGGCTGCTGTAAACAGCACAAGCAGCATCAAAAAACAGTTACTAACTGATCTCATTGTTGTTGGTTTAGATTATACTTTTTATGAAATTACACTGTTAATTGGAACTACCCGATTGCGGGATGAAACGCGCACTCAAATCGGGTGTGTCCATGTCTTTATCCAGCGGAAACATCGGACGAATAATACGCTTGTAACCCAATCGCTCCAGATTCTGATCCACACCTCCGGGAGTAAGTGCCATCAGCCAGTCTGCCCGCATGTTGTACAATTCGGGAACCAGGTAGCCAATTTTAACCACTACGATATCGGTTTTTCGCGGGTTAAGATCCAAGTCGGTAAAATCCTTTTCGTAGTGATACGGCTTACGTTTTTGCGTAACGATCACTTTCACACTGCCCGTTTGAACCACCACTTCTGTTTTCGCGTTCTGATCGCCTTGTTTGATTGCAGTTACGGTACCGGTAAGTTTCACTGGCGGCGCATAACGATTGTCGACCTGCGCACCAACCAGTTCGCTTACCTGTCCGCCAACTCCCACTTCCAGTGCTTTTTCTACCAAAGCAGGACCGGGAATAGATGTATAGATGAGTGAGGGGCCGTTTTCTTTTTGAAATTCTTTTCGTTTTAATATTTCGGTTAGCGTCCAGGTTACATCACCAGCGCCTCCTGCAGTGGGGTTATCACCCATATCGCTGATGATAAAAGGCTGTCCTTCGAATG
>JBKDZK010000058.1:0-1653 GCA_047971205.1 Draconibacterium sp. | reverse complement strand
AAACCAATGTTCGCGTAATTGCGGCCACCAACGTTAATATTCCCAAAGCCATTGAAGAAGGAAAATTTAGAGAAGACCTGTATTATCGTCTGAATACGGTGCCCATCACCATTCTTCCCCTGCGCGAAAGACCCGATGATGTGAACCTGCTGTTTCGGAAATTTGCCCGCGACTTTGCTGAAAAATACAGAATGCCTCCGGTAAGGTTAACAGAAGACGCCCGCTCGGCCCTGATGAACTTTCGGTGGCCCGGCAACATCCGTCAACTAAAAAACGTAACAGAGCAAATCTCAATTATTGAGCAGGAACGTGAAATAACTGCTGAAGTTTTACAGGAATATCTTCCTTTTACAGGCAGCAAAAACTTACCGGCTATTTTTTCGCGTGCCGAAGATAACAGGTCGTTTGCCAACGAACGCGAAATTCTGTACAAGGTCCTTTTTGATATGAAAAAAGACATGACCGACCTGAAAAAACTGGTACTCGACCTGATGCAAAACCGCGATGGAACACTTTCCGGCGATCAGGCACAAATAATCCGCAACCTGTACGACTCTGAAGATGTTGGTTTTTCGGCAAAAGAACCGGCAAGCAGCCCGATCCATATTTCGCATGTAGAGAAAGAACATATCCAGGATACGGAAGAATTTGTGGAAGAATCGCTTTCTTTGGCTGACAAAGAAATTGAGCTGATTCAGAAAGCGCTGGAAAAACACCGCGGCAAACGCAAATACGCTGCGCAGGAATTGGGAATTTCAGAACGTACGCTTTACCGAAAAATTAAGGAATACGACATTAAGGGATAAATTTATGTTGAAACAAATTGTCAGAATATTTATAGTGGCTTTGTTGGGAATGGTTGTCTTTTCAGCATGTCAGATAAAATATAATTTTACCGGATCGAAACCGATGGTGTTGGAAAAAACATTTACGGTTTACTATTTCCCCAACCGCGCGCGATTGGTAAACCCAACGCTGGCACAGAACTTTACCGAGAAGCTGAGAGAAAAAATGCAACGTCAGACTTCGCTCCACGAATTATCGGAAGGAGGAGATATTGAATTTGAAGGCCAGATAACGGGTTACGAATTTCGCCCGATGGCGGTACAAAAAGATGACTTCTCGTCTCAAACCAGGCTTACTATTTCCATTAAGTTAAAATACACCAACAATAAAGTTCCTGCCGATAATTTTGAGCAGAATTTTACGGCCTACGAAGATTTTGACAGTAACCAGCCCATCAGTTCGGTAGAAGACGACCTGACAGAACAGATTATCGACAAGTTAACCGAAGATATTTTTAACGCCACCATTGCAAACTGGTAAGTATGAAACGGGAACAATTCACCAGATACTTACACAACAGCGCCTTGCTCAACCAGGAATCATTGGAACAGTTACGGGGTCTTACCGTTGAGTTTCCGTGGTTTCAGGCAGGTTGGATGCTCTATCTCAAAAACCTGAAAACGGTTGATTCGCCTCAATTTGAAGAGGTTTTGAAAATAGTGGCGGTAATGGTTCCCGATCGCAAACAACTGTATAAATTCCTGAACAACGAGATTCGTTTTCAGTCCCGCGAAGTTTCGCCTGATCCGGCTTCTTTATACCAGCTGGAGGAAACTGCCTCTGCCGAAGTTCAGGGGAATTCTCTGA
>JBKDZK010000057.1:0-2036 GCA_047971205.1 Draconibacterium sp. | reverse complement strand
GTGTATGATTTTGTAGAGCGAGATTCGCAATGGGAGTACCCTTCTCATCTTTTGGGAACGCCGGTTCCGGATAGCATGGTTTACAGAAACGACATTAAATATTCAAACACTTTTGTGGGTGGTGGAATCTTTCGGGAAACCGGTAAATTCTGGAAGTGGAACGCGGAAGGGCGGATCTACTTAACCGGAAGAAATGCCGGGCAGACCGAATTGAGAGGTATTATTTATAAGCCGATGAACTTTATGGGTGATTCACTTGCTTCGATTAGCTTCTCCGGTGCCATCGAGAATTTGGAACCCGATTACTTTCAGGAAAAGTTTTATTCGAACCATTACCGCTGGGAGCAAAACCTGAAGCCAGAACAACGCTTAACCGCTGGTGGAATCTTTAAAATGCCCGGAAGAAAGCTGGAACTCGGAGCAAAATACGCTGTAATTAACAACTACATATACAACGATACGCTGGGGATTCCGAACCAGACCAGTAACGAAATCCTGGTTCTGTCGGCTTACATCGATAAAGACTTCAATTACCGGAATCTGCATTTTCGTACACGGGTGTTGTGGCAAAAGGCTTCGGAAGAAAAATACAT
The DNA here is from genome assembly GCA_047971205.1 of Draconibacterium sp. GTDB lineage: Bacteria > Bacteroidota > Bacteroidia > Bacteroidales > Prolixibacteraceae > Draconibacterium. The sequence goes on along the minus strand of JBKDZK010000057.1, from coordinate 1,443 downwards.
TCATTTGCCCGAATGGTCGGCCTTTGTGTCGGCGTATTACCAGTTTACCATTTCAAAGGTGCTGTTAACGCAAATTGGATCTGATGTTCGTTATAACACCAAATATTACGCAGATGCTTATGCTCCGTCAACCGGAATGTTTTATCTGCAAAATGAAAAGGAATACGGCAATTACCCTTACATCGATGTGTATGCAAGCCTTCGCCTAAAACGAACCCGTGTGTTCTTTAAGTTTGTGAACATCGGGACAAGATTCCTGAATGGAGAATACATGACGGTGCCGCATTACCCGATGAATCAGTCTACATTCAGACTGGGTGTTTCGTGGGCATTTTACGATTAAATGTGTTTTTCTTCGGCAATGTCCTGAAGTACATCGTAGAATTCCGAAAGAATCATGGCTGTGGCTCCCCAGATAATTTCATCTTTATAAATGATGCAGGGAACATCCAGCTTCCCGGTTAATGTTTCCAGTTGAAGTTGCTGATAAGGAGGCCGGAAAAGTTCGACGGGGAAGTGAATGATCTTTTCCACTTCTTCGTTGCAGAGCCGACAGGTAGGCGTTTCGTGCAACCAACCTACAATAGGCTTTATCTGAAAACAACTAACCTCCACATAAAACTCCGATAGTTCACCCAGTATTTCAATGGCTTCTTTTTTTATCCCGATTTCTTCCCAGGTTTCACGTAAAGCTGTATCAACAGCAGTTTCGCCCGGTTCAATCCTTCCGCCCGGAAGTGCCATCTGACCGGCATGGTGTTTCATGTGTTGCGGGCGTTTTATCAGCAGCACATTTAAACGGTTTTCTTCCTCAAAAAGCAGGAGCAAAACACTGCTGTCCTTTATTCTGCTTTTGTCTTCCGGAGCTGCCTTCAGCGTGCGGTTGGGAGGCAGCAATTTGTAATGCGATCCCAGGCCCGGAAGTTTCTTGTGCAGTGCATCTTTTATATTGTCTTTTAGGAAGTTCATAGAGCAAAAATAATCAAATCAGCTTCATTTGGGCAATTATAAAGTACGCTTCTTACTTTTGGCTACTGATCAAAGATCCTTCGGTAAATTTTGCTTTCAATTTAGTGGTTAAACCACTGCAAATTTGCCTGCCCCTCGTCTGGTTTTAGGGTAACGTGTTAGTTTTTATAAGTTAGAATGCCGGACAATGAATGAAGAGACACGTTTTTTCCCAACTGTTTTTGTACAATCTACAATCGTTAATCGATATTCATCATTCATCTTGCACAGAAACCTGACTTGCCCGCATTAAACAAAGCGAATGGTTTTGTCGGGCGAAATACGGCTGATCAGCCAACACGGAATAATCAGGATTAGCTAAGTGAAGGTGATGGTACCCATGTTCAGAAACGACAAATGAAGTACATATAAATTCATAGGCACGTAATCAACATAATAAGCGTCAGAATCGAGTTTTATGATGTGAAAAACTCC
>JBKDZK010000056.1:0-2196 GCA_047971205.1 Draconibacterium sp. | reverse complement strand
AGTTGCTTGCTCTCCCTCTACAATTCTCATCTCATAGTTGATAGTATCAGCGTTAATACTAGCTTCGATTGGACTAAGGTTGTAGAATAAATATCCATTATCAAGATATAAATTACCTACTGCATCATCATCAATGTTCAATCGGTCATCTAGTTTCTTTTGATCAAAAACGTCTCCCTTCTTGAGCCCTAACATCGCATCGAGGTACTCGGCTGTATAAACAGTATTACCCATCCACTTAATATCTCCGAAGTAATACTTATCTCCTTCTTCAACAAAAAGGTCAAGTCTTATTTTTCCATTTTCCAATGGAGTTATACTATCTCTAATGATAGTTGCATCTCGATATCCACTCTCATTATACTTTGCCAACATGCTTTGCTTATCTTCTGTAAACAACTCCTCAGAATATTTTTTAGTTCTGAAAAAGTTACGAAGCTTCTTTCCATTGGTCTTCTTCATCGCCCAATCTAATTGGCTGGGCTTTAGGTTTTCTGCACCGTGAAAAACAATCTCTTGAATTTTCACCTTCTCCTGCTTGTCCACCATTATATCTAGCCAAACATTATTGCTTTGTGCAGAATCATCGCGTTGTACAATATTTACCGCTGCATTAGAATATCCTTTCTCTGCAAATATTCCGGTGATTATCCTTTCTGCATTGATAAGCTGATTATCCGTAACCTGACTACCTTTGAGTAACAATACTTTTTCTTCAATCGACTTTTGCTCAGATCTTGTTACTCCTTGGAAGTTTACTCCTGCCAATCGTGGCCGCTCTTGAAGGTAGATAGTCAGCCATATCTTGTCGTCTATTATTTTTGTAGCTTCAATCCTAACGTCAGAGAACATTTGGTTTCCCCACAGTTTCTTAATCGCATTTGTTACATCGTCTCCCGGAATCATTACTTCGTCTCCTACCGACAAGCCCGAAAGCTGAACCAATACATTTGTATCGAGGTATTTTACCCCTACAACTTGGATATCTGCAATTGTGTATTCGCGTGGACTGGAATAGTAAATCGAGAAGTTAGTTCCGTCGTCATCTTGAGCAAAGGTTGAAAACCCGACACTCATTAAAATAATAAAGGTGAATATCTTTAATCTGTACATTATATATTTTTTATCCCTCAATTTGTTGACTTGTTTTTCCGAAGCGTCTTTGTCGTGTTTGATAATCCAACACTGCTTCTATAAGATTCTCCCTCCCGAAATCAGGCCATAACACCGGAGTAAAATACAGCTCCGAATATGCTATTTGCCAAAGCAAAAAGTTGCTAATTCTAATCTCTCCACTTGTTCTGATAAGCAAATCAGGGTCAGGAATATTTTTTGTTGATAATTTATTTGTTATTAATGCATCGTCAATATCGTTTTCGTTTATCTCTCCGCTTTTCACTCCGGCACTAATCTTCTTACATGCTTCTACAATCTCCCACCTACTACTATAGCTCAGAGCCAACACCAAGTTTATAGTATCACAATCTTTAAGCTCCTCTATCGACCAAATCAATCGTTCTTGAAAATCTTTAGGCATGCTTTCGATATCACCAATTGCATGAAGTCGCACTCCGTTTTTCTTTAGCTCGGGGGTTTCATGGTTTATCGAATGAACCAAAAGCCCCATCAGCGCATCAACCTCTGCTTGTGGACGAGACCAATTCTCGGTAGAGAAAGCGTACAAAGTAAGGTATTTTATCCCAACCTCTACTGATGCTTTTAATACATTTCGTACAGATTCTGCTCCTTGCTCATGTCCGGCAAATCTTTCTTTACCCTGCTTTTGTGCCCATCGCCCATTGCCATCCATTATGATAGCCACATGGTTTGGGATATTTGTTTTATCCAATCTATCTATTAAGCTCATATAATATAGCTTCTTATTAATCATATATTACGCAGTTTCTGCCCGACCTATATATTTGGTAACAAACAAAAACTCCTAAGTTGAACGTCCAATCATTATTATGCATCCACGATGTATAACCTACGGGTTGGCCATTTGAATCCAAGTATGTTCGTGGGTCATCGATATTATCCATAGTATCTTTAAAATACTTTCGAACAACAAACTCTGTACCTATACTCATCCTCTTTCCAACATTAAATTTAAATCCAAAACCCAAAGGTATATTCAACGATGTTGTTGCCTTGCTTTCATCAACTCCTATATCCTCAGGCGGAACATATATCCCC
>JBKDZK010000055.1:0-6542 GCA_047971205.1 Draconibacterium sp. | reverse complement strand
GGTTCCTTCTTCAGGAGAGCTACTGTACCACACCTTTCCTTTCAGGTATTTCTCCCCAAACAGTTTCATACTGTAGGTGCCAATACCACGACCCGTTCCTTTGGTGGAATAAAAACGTTTGAATAATTGTGCCTGGACCTCCTCTGGAATAAAACTTTTGTTGTGCACACAAAAACAAATTCCATCGTTCTGTTGTAAACAACTCAGGGTAATACAATCATCCGGGACGTTTACTTCCAGGGCATTTTTGATCATGTTCCCCAGTATCCTTTTCAGTAAAACTTTATCGGTAATTAAAATGTGTTGTTCCGAAGCCGGATCAATCAAGATCGTTTTTCCGCGGTTGGTTTGATGATTGTTGTATAATTTTTTCAGCTCTTGCAATACATCGAGCGTATTCACGGTTACAAGCTGTGGAACAAGATCGCCTTTTTCTGCTGAGCCGATTTCGCGCTGCATCTGAATTTCATCGATCAGGTTATTGGCAGCCCATTGAATGGTGTCTGCAATGTCGCGTATATCTGACGGATCGTTCAATTCTTTTAAAATGGCTGACAAACCCGAAATTCCACCAGCACTGTTTAGCAGGTCGTGAATAAAGATCCTTTCCAGCGATTCACGCCGTTTTTCGTTGCTGATATCGGTAATGGAAAAAATGATCAGTTCTTCGCCGTCCAGCTGGAAAGGGCTGGCAGTTACTCTCAGATCGATTGCTTCGTTTTCGATCGTTAGAATTTTACATTCTTCGGTCGTTTTAATCCCCTTTTTTGAGAAAAGGATGGCATTAAGCGCACCGCAGGAATTACAAAACTCAGATGTTCCGCATCCGTTTGTAGAATGAAAGGCATTTCGGCAGTGAAAAGCATCTCCCGGCTTTTTAAATATAATGTCCTGCGGAAGATTTAGTACATCAATAAAACGTTGGTAGCTGTCGCTGGCATATAAAATTTCGTGTTGGCGGTTCAGGATTAGTACCATTTGTGTGACAGACTCGACAAAATCCATCAGCTGCCTGTTGTTGCTAATTAAACCGGATAAAATATTTGTTCGCTCATTGGGCATATGCTCGTGCGTAAATTGTTTAGATGTGCTGGTTTTTTCAAACATGCAAACGTTCTAAATAGTTAAATGTGCGGGAAGTTAGCACAGAACAACATAAAATCAAAATTGGGGAAATGAGGAATATTAACGAAAAGGAGGTTATGTGTGGTAGCAATAAAAAGAGTTTAGGTTATATCGTTCTGCAATTACGGGCTGCAGGAAAAACCTAAACTCTTATTATTGTTAATAAATTTTGATCAAAAGATTATTTTAGCTGCTCCCTGATCTGTTGGTTATTTGCATCATCCATCAAGAGATTTCGCTTGTTTTTGTCGTATTTGGAGAAACCACGGTCGAACAGCTTATAAGGAATGCTTCTTGTTTCAGCACTCTTTTTTGCCGTAATTACCGAGCCTGTAATATCTTCGATGGCTGCCTTAAACAGCGGGTCGTTTACATCGCCAAGCGGGTAAGCGTTAAGCAGGTTGTCCTTGACCAGTATATCGGGAACAAAACCATCTTTGAAATCAGTTTCACCCAGGGCATTGGCATAACGAAGTATGATGGGCTGCAGCCCCCAGTTGTCAAAGTCCGAGTAATAGCTTTCAGGCTCATACAGATCTTCGGGTTTCAGCGTAATGGAAGCCGTGTATTTGCCATAAGTAGTGTCTCCCACTGTGGTAACCCCCATGTAGGCCCTTAACCCGGTAATTGTGAGCTCCGAGGCTGAAGCTGTTCCGTCTCCGGTCAAAATGTATAGATTATCCAGATCCATTTTTACTGCTACTGTATCGGTAAAATCAACCTGTATCTGGTCGGTTCTTTGTTTACTTATCCAGTAGTTCTGGTATTTGTCGTTCCACTGAAAGGTCACCAGCTTGTCTTTTCCGTTTACATATTCAATCGGAGCAAGAGAACTACACAGATACTGAGCAGCCGTGACTGTTCCCCCGGGATTGTAGCGCAGGTCGAGTACCAGGTCTGTAATGTTCTGGTTCATTAACCCCTGAAGCGCGGTGTCGATGGCATTGTTGTAATCACTAATGTATTGTGCGTAAAACATGTAGCCGATTTTATGCCCACCTTCTTCTACAACGGCGGTTTTTAGCACAGGATTTAAATTCAGCTCTAAGGCCGTCATGTTAACACTGCTGCCCGGTGAAATGCCACCTTGCCCCAGGATACCAAGGGTGACTTTTATACTTTCCCCATAAATCAGGTCGGTGTAATTGGTCCTGGTAATATTTGCATCGTTGAGCAACATTACAATATCTCCACGCTTTAAGCCAGCATTGGCAGCGGGTGTATTCGGGTAAACATATTCAACAATGGCAAACAGGTCGTTGGTATTTTCAAAAATTCCAAAAGCCAGCGACCAGCCAAATGTTGTTTCTACACCGTGAAAACTATTTTCAAGCGCTTCAACGTCGTCAGTGATGAATGACCATTTATCTTCTGTATAAATTAGTTTCTCGAAATAGTCTTTCGAGTCCGCTTCTTTTTGGTAATCAATATTGGGTAATTTGTTGTACCACAGGTACACATCAGACATTACGTCGTAGATAAACTTGTTGATATTCAAAGTAAGTTCAGGGATGATTGGCCCGGGATCGGGCACTTCTTCTTCTTCACCACAGCCAACAAACACTCCAAGGGGCAGGAGCATAAGGAGGAAAATTTTTTGCCAGTTTTTCATGTTGTTCTTTTCTTAAAAAATTATTGCCAGATTACTCTCTGAATTTTACAAATTTAGTAGAGTTCTTTTATTTTCAATGCGGATAACTCATATATGGTTCAGGGATATAAAGATATACCGCTATTTACTGCTGACTTCCTGCCTGATTTAGTTCTTTTTTTTCTTTCGGATATTCAATCCTGACATGGTAGATATTCAACAGTTTCTGAAGCAAAACTTCTTTTATGGTTGTAATGTCGCGGAAAGTCAGGTTGGAGTTGTCCAGTTGCTTGTCTTCTATTTTTTGGTCGATCATGCGGTCAATCAGCTCTTTTAGATTGGCATGTGTTTTTTCTTTCATACTTCGCGAGGCGGCTTCAATTCCATCAACCAGCATAACAACAGCCGCTTCTTTTGAGCGGGGGAGTGGCCCCGGGTAGATAAAGTTCTTTTCGTTTACGTTTTCATCCGGATGCTCTTCCTTGTGTTTCAGGTAAAAATACTTTGCTTTGGTTGTTCCGTGGTGTGTGGCGATAAATTCAACGATTGGCGCCGGAAGCTTGTGTTTCTGTGCCATTTTAACGCCATTCTGAACATGGTCGATGATTACTTCGGCACTTTTTAAATAATCAAGCTTATCGTGGGGGTTCATTCCCATCGCTTGGTTTTCTATAAAATAGGTTGGTTTGGCAATTTTCACGATGTCGTGGTAAAGCGCACCGGCTCTGACAAGGAAAGGATTACCGCCTATTTTTAAAATAACTTCTTCGGCCAGGTTGGCAATTTGCATCGAATGCTGAAAAGTTCCGGGAGCTTCTTCCGAAAGTTTGCGCAAAAGAGGCTGATTACTGTCAGAAAGCTCAATCAGCGTTACATCCGAAACAAAGCCAAACATTTTTTCGAAGATGTAAATCAGGATGTACACCAGCATAATAAGCACACTGCTGATGGCAAACCACTTGGTAATCGAATAATTAAAGAGTACAAATTCTCCTTCGTGGATAAGATTTAAAGCTGTAAAAACGATGGTGTAAGTGAGAAAAACCCAGAGGGCAGCCAATACCAGATGTACACGGCGGTGCATTTTATTTAAACTGAAAACGGCCACAATACCGGCAGAAACCTGCAGCAGAATAAACTCGTAATTATTGGGAGCATAAAACCCGATCAGCAGAGTGGAAATCACCAGCGTGAAAATGGCCGTTCGGGAATCGAAGAAGGTTCGCACTACAATTGGCAAAATGGCAAAAGGTACCATGTAGATGTGCAGGTTGGGAGACGAATCGATGAAATTGGTAATCAATACCATCGAAGTTATCATAAGCAGCAGGAAAAGCAGTTTATTGAGGTGCTCGATAATGTCTCTGCGGTAAATCAAAAGAAAAACAAAAATGAGCGCCAGTAATGAAACCACCAGGAGGCTTTTGCCGATGGAAACCATGTAGCGGTTTACATTTTTGCCCCGTTCTTTTTCGTAACTGGCTTTGAGCGATTCCAGAACCTGGTATTTTTCACTGTCCACCACTTCCCCTTGCAGGATAACGCGTTTACCTAAACGAACCATGCCGCGCGTCAGCGAAATATTCCGGGTTATTTCATCAATTTCCTTTTGGGTTATTTCTGCATCGTAGCTGAGGTTGGAACTTATGTAATGCTCCAGCGGGTGGCTGTTTAACCAGTTCGACCGTGAATAACCGGTTTTTAGCTGATGCTTGAACTGGTTGATGGCATTATAGGCTGACTTTTCGGAGAAAAGAGAAGCGGTATCGATTCGCGTAACACTGGTGCCAATTCGTTTTCTGATGGCTGGTTTGCCTTTTATTTCGTTGTACGTATCCAGCGAAAATTGTAAAATACCGGCATCGTAAATTTTTCGAAGTTCTTCGCACAGCTTGCTGATAATCTGTTTCTGTTGTTGGGTAAGCGAGTCGTTCGATAAACTGAAATCTTCTTTCAGCTTGTTTATGTTGGCAGTGGCAACAGCAGTGTCGCAAACAAAATAGGGAAGTACGTTTTTGAGTTGTTCCTGTTTTTCATCTTCCAGCTCTTTGTCTGTTTTTAGAATAGCAAAATCAAAGGGGGCCACCAGGTTTTCGTGTTTCCACGGAAAGCCTTTTTGGTATTCGTATTTGAACTTGGGTTCACCAGGCAAAATAAAATAGAGAGCCGTTGCGGTGAGCACAAACATTAATACCTGGAGAATGACTTTTGTGTAGTTTTTGAGCCGGTGGTAAAATTTATTCATAATGATGCTTCACGGTAAAAAGTAGTTCAATTTATAATAATTGTTTGTACATCGTTGTGTCCACCCCAAATTTAGTATGAAAAATGCATGATTTCATCACAGGCAGTGCCCAATTTTTAATAGTTTTGTGCTGAAACTGGCTTGAATCCTTCGCCGTCTAATAGAAAACTGAAATTAAGCAACGCTGATGACCCACGGAATTTCTAATTTAAGCATTATCCCTGTAAGAAGGGAACCTTCAGAAAAGAGTGAAATGGTTACACAAATCCTCTTTGGCGAACACTTTGAAATGCGGGAGCAGATGGTGGGCTGGACCAGTGTAAAACTGGCTTACGATGGTTACCAAGGATGGGTGGATACCAAAATGATTACGCCGATTAACGCCCGTACTTTAAACAAAATAGAGAATAGCGCTTCGGCCATTACTTCCGATATTATTACGATTGTCCCGGTAAACGACGAGCAAAACCTTATGCTGGTGGCCGGAAGTACGCTTCCTGTCTGGAGGCCTTATCTGAAGCAGTTTTCGGTTACACGCGACACTTACCTGGCTACTGGCGATGTTTTGTACGGAGATATAAAAGACCCGCGCGAAGTGGTGATTCAGCAGTCGCTGAAATATTTCAATGCACCGTATTTGTGGGGAGGAAGAACGCCTTTTGGGGTCGATTGCAGCGGCTTAACACAGGTTATCTATAAAATGATCGGCATTCAACTGCCGCGCGATGCCAGCGAGCAGGTAAAGATCGGAACGGCCCTGAGCTTTGTGGATGAAGCCGAACCGGGCGATCTGGCTTTCTTTGACGACGATGAAGGCAACATCGTACATGTGGGAATTATCTGGAAACGTAATAAAATAATTCATGCTTCGGGACAGGTTCGTATTGATAATGTCGATCAATTTGGTATCTTCAACATCGATACGAAACGTTACACACACAAAATGCGTGTAATGAAAAAGATCATTAAGTAAAATGGAACGGATTGAATTTTTAATATACCTGGCGATTTTTGTAGCAGTTGTGTTTCTGATTTTAAGGTATTGGAAAATCGGCCGAAAAGATGATTGATTGCAGCTTACCTTCCATTCAAAAATTATACTGAAATGTATTCTTATCCATATCCTCGTGCTGCCTTAACGGTAGATGCCATTGTGTTTGTAAGGGAAAACAACAATACCTGGGTACTATTGATTGAGCGGGGGAGAGAACCGTTCAAAAATAAATGGGCTCTGCCCGGCGGTTTTATTGATATGGACGAAACCCTGGAACAAGCCTGCATTCGGGAACTGCAAGAGGAAACCGGGCTGAAAGTGTAAACGATGAAACAATTCCGCACCTACGATTCCATTGATCGCGATCCGCGCCATCGCACAATTTCCGTGGTACATTCAGTTCAGTTGGATGAAAAAATGCCCGTTACCGGCAGTGACGATGCCCGTTGCGCAGAATGGTTCCCCATCAGCGAACTTCCGGCTTTGGCTTTCGACCACGCGCAAATTCTGAATGACTTTTTTAGACAAGTCGAACATATCCGGATTTTTTAATAAAAAAGAAACCACTCCAATGCAAGATCAGAGTG
>JBKDZK010000054.1:0-8400 GCA_047971205.1 Draconibacterium sp. | reverse complement strand
TTTTCGTTTGTGGGCATGCGCCGCGAAGAAGTAAACATTGGCGGACAGTCGGTGATTAACGTAACGATGGCAGAAGACCTTATCGGAATTGATGAGGTAGTGGCAGTAGGTTACGGGGTGCAGAAAAAAATTAACCTGACCGGGGCAGTCGATCAGGTGAGTTCAAAGGAACTCACGGCTTTTAAGTCCAATAGCATGGGAGAGGCATTGCAGGGCCAACTGGGTAATTTAAATGTAGCAACTGCAGACGGAAAACCGGGGCGTGGAGCCAGTTTCAATATCCGTGGGACAACATCTATAAACGGTGGTGGCCCATTAATTGTTATCGACGGAGTGCCACTTTCAAGTACCGAATTAAATAATATTTCTCCACAAGACATTGAAAGCATATCCGTTTTGAAAGATGCAGCATCTTCTGCAATATATGGTGCAAGGGCTTCTTTTGGTGTTATTTTGGTTACTACCAAAAGGGCCAAAGAAGGCGAATTCAGTATTGAGTATAATAACTATTTTGGAAGCAGTAGGGCCATTTATGTCCCGAAAGTTTATAATAACCCGGCAGACTATTACCAGATTATAGAAAATGAATTTAATGCAAATATTAGCAGCCCTTATTTTACCAATGCCCAGTTAGATTACGCTCAACAAGTATCAAAAGATCCTTCGCTGCCTTATGCAAAGTTGGAAACTGTAGGAGGTAGGCTAACCCTATTGCTTGGCGGTAAGGTGCATAACTATTATGAAGAGTGGTTTCGGACCTATTCGCCCGAGCAAAACCACCATATAAGCATGAGAGGGGGAAATGGCCGACTCCAGTATTTTGTATCGGGAGATTATAACCACGAAGAAGGTGCATTGATTTATAAGCCTGATGAAATCGATCGTTTCACGGTAAGGTCCAATGTAAACTATAATGTGACTAAAAATATTTCTTTTTTCAATAATACTTCTTTAACCCGAAAAAATGAAGATTTAGCAAATACTTACCTCTATGGTTTTAACTCCAATGTTTGGCGTTTTATTGAAAATACAAACCCACTATTGCCTGAAACAGTTGCTATAAACGGAGAAGAAGTACTGACAGATGCCGGGTATTATCGCGAATTTGTGTCAAACAAATCAGAGAATAAGATAGAAATGCACGATGCCATTACAACATTTGGAACAGCTATTAAATTGTTGGGGGATGATTTAAAGATTCATGCGGATGCTTCCTATCAGTTTAGAAGTCAGAATAAGTTGAGATGGTACAATTATGAAATCCCGTATTTGTCGCATTCGTTTAATAACGATAACGTTATGCGGGAAACATATATCCAGGTTCCTGCATCAAATGTTTATCGTAGTTTGTGGAATTACAAACGTATGAATTTGAATGCTTATGCCACTTACAGTAAATCATTTGGAGACCATAATATAGTTGCAATGGCAGGGTATAACCAGGAACGCTACGATTACCTTTATACCTATTCTCACCATACTTTGCCTATGACCGGCATTCCACAGCATTCATTAAATCTTGCAACCGGGGAATATTACACCGAAGATGATGATGACAGGAATGCTTCGCAAAGTACTTTTTTCCGAATAAATTATAATTTAAAAGACAAGTACCTGTTAGAAGTAAACGGATGTTATAATATGTCATCTAAATTTCCGGACGACAAGAGAGGGGCTTTTTTCCCGTCTGTTTCGGCAGGTTGGAGACTCTCAGAAGAACAATTTTTTACTCCACTAAGGAGCGTAGTTGACAATTTAAAATTAAGGGCTTCTTTTGGATCCTTAGGGAACCAGAATATTGGTTCATACGATTATATTTCAATCATGAGCATGAACCAGTCGAGTTATACCCTCGAAGGGGAACGAGTTAATTATACTGGTGCACCAGCTCCTAAGTCAGGCAATTTTACCTGGGAAACTTCTAAAACAGTTGATGCCGGTATTGATTTTACGATGTTTAAAGGCAGATTTTCTACATCTTTTGATATGTACGAACGCCAGACTGAGAATATGCTGGCAATTTTTCATTCCTTGCCATCAGTGTTTGGGGCAACGGTACCTAAAGAGAATATTGCTTCACTTCGAACCCGGGGCTGGGAGCTTTCCATTTCCTGGAGAGATGATCTGAAGCTGGCTAACAAGCCTTTGACTTATGGTATTCGAATAAATGTATCTGATGCGAAATCGGAAATTACAGATTATTACAACCCAACCAATTATCTGGGAGATTATTATGTAGGTCAGGAAATAGGTGAAATATGGGGGTTAACAACATTAGGCTTGTTTGAAACTGATGAGGAAGCGCAATCCAGTCCGCTGATGACGACATCTCTGGATAGAAATTTTGCCGGAGCCGGAGATCTTAAGTTTGCCGAATTGAACGATGATGGTGTTATCAGCAGAAGTGCCTGGACTTTGGATGACCCCGGGGACTTTAGGAAAATTGGAAATACTACACCCAGGTATAAATTTGGTATCTCATTAAACACTTCATGGAATGGGTTTGATGTTAATGCCTTTTTCAATGGGGTCGGCAAACGTGATGTATATCCAGGAGCAGAAGCAACAAGCTTTTGGGGACCATACAATAGAAGGTATCAAATATTGCCACAACATATTGCCGAAGATAGATGGACACTTGATAACCCTGATGCATATTTCCCAAGGCCCAAAGGATATATTGCCTCAGGATCAAATTCACTTGCTACTCCGCAAACACGATATTTACAAGACGCTTCGTATATCCGCCTAAAAAACTTAACGATAGGATATACGCTGCCTAAAAAACTAACGAGAACCATAAAAATGGAAAAGCTAAGACTTTATGTGAGTGGACAGAATTTATGGACACTTACCAACTTGCATGAAACATTAGACCCCGAAGGCCTACAGAAAGATCCTGATGCGAATAGTAGTTTGGTGGGGATTGGTACAGCTTACCCAATTCAAAAGGTTTATGCGATAGGGCTGGAAGTACAGTTTTAAAAATTTAAAATTAGAGAAATATGAAAAAGATATATATAATCATGCTAAGCCTTGCATTAGGTGCTTGTAGTAATGATTTCATGAACCTTGAGCCAACAACCGAATTTGCTGAATCTGATGCTTATTTTGATACTAGAGAAGGCCTGGAGGCATATGTAAATAGTTTTTATGCTTACATCGATTACGATAAAATTCTGGAGGATTTCCAAAGTGATAATTGCGAACACAAGTCAATACCTCCAACAATTCGTTCGGCTTATTATACCGTACCAACTGCATTAGGAAGTGGTGGATGGAATTGGACAAACCTTAGAAACATTAATTATTTTATTGAGAAATGTGAAGATTCCAAAAACGAACAATCTGTTAAGCACGAATATCTGGCCGTTGCACGTTTCTTTAGGGCGATGTTTTATTTCGAGAAAGTAAAAGCATTTGGGGATGTGCCCTGGTATTCCACAGTATTGGAAACCAATGATAACGAAGAACTGTACAAAGCGCGAGATAGCAGGACATTGGTAATGGACTCCGTGGTTAACGACCTTAATTATGCAATTAAATATTTGCCAAGGGAAAAGTACAGGAATAAAGCCTCGAAATGGACAGCTTTAGCCCTAAAATCCAGAGTTTGCCTTTATGAGGGTACCTGGAGAAAATACCATACAGAAGCCAACGTGCCAAATGCCAATGGTTTTCTGCAACAAGCTGCTAATGCCAGCCGGGAGTTAATAGATGCAAGCATTTACTCGCTTTACACTACCGGAAATAAAAGCAAGGACTATTACGAACTGTTTATGCCTTATGAAGCCTTTACCGAGGAGGTTATTATGGCACGTTCATTTGCAGATGGTGTTAAATTTAGATATACCCCACAATATACAGCCATTGCTTATGGAAATTATGGGGCTTCGCGCTCTCTTATTTCATCTTATGCAATGACAGATGGAGAGTCTTTTCAGGATAGGTATCCTGACCAGGAGCAGCGGGATACAATGTCGTATTACAATGAGTTCCAGGGACGCGATCCCAGGTTGAAAAACTCGGTAATATATCCGGGCTATATCCGTATTGGAGCAAATAAGGTAACCGTAAATCATTTTCAACAAAATTTAACCGGATACCAAATCATTAAAGGCGTGGGGCCGGATAGTGAAGATCAGGATGGAAGTTCAAGGGATATTATCGTTTTTAGATATGCCGAAGTCTTGTTAAATTATGCCGAGGCAAAAGCTGAACTAGGAAGCCTTACGCAGGCCGATATCGACTTAACTTTAAATAAAATTCGTTCCAGGGTTGGAATTCCTGCGTTAAAATTACCTATTGTTTCTAATGATGTGCTTGCCGGAAAATACCATGGCACTAAAGATCCATCGATTCTGGAAGTAAGAAGGGAAAGGCGCGTAGAGTTGGCCTTTGAAGGCTTTCGCAAAGACGATTTAATCCGTTGGGCCGAAGGCCATCTTTTCAGAAACGCTTATGAAGGCATTTACATTACCGCCCTGCATACATACATTGATTTGGATAATAATGGTACAGATGATATTTATGTGGTTGCCGCAAATCAGCCATTTCCTGGCAATACTATTAGCACTGTACAATATTTGAAGTTAGATGGCAATAAGTCCTTAACAAATAGCACCAATGGCAGAATAGTACCTCATTCATCGTTTAGTTTTAAGACGTTTGAGAATTGGGAATATTTACAACCAATACCTTTAGAAGAATTAACACTGAACCCTAATCTAGTGCAAAACAAAGGTTGGGAAGAATATTACTAACCGGTATAATTTCTAAAACTTGTTGCACAAAACTACCGGAGGTTTTGTAACCAATAAAAGTAGAATCGTAAAATGTAAACCTGAAATATTGGAAAGATGAATAAATCAAAGCTTTTTAATGGTGTGATTAATTGGTTAAAAAATGGGTTCATGCCGCTCTTACCTTTAATGCTACTCCCAATGTTGATATTGGTATCGTGCGATAAAGAAGAACTTGACACTCCCGCTCCTGATAAAGAAGAGGAAACAGATAAAACCCTGGTTGTTATTTGTGCTGATAATCGGGTTATCATTGTAGAGTCTACAACCACATATAATGCGAGCCCGGAGATTGTTTGGTCTTGGTCAACAACAAGTTCTGCCAATGTACCAGCTAATTATAATGCCACAAAGTTTGCAACCATATCCGAATGTAAACCTGCAAATGAAGGAAAACAAATCGCGATTTCTTCTTCTTCTGGGGCTATTGGCATTATAAACAAAGAAGATAAAAGTATGTCGTTTTACGCCGAGGTTCCCAATGCACATTCAATAGAAATATTACCAGGAGGTTTGGTGGTTGCTGCTGCATCGGTTACGGATGATGCAAGTGTTGGAAATAAAATCATATTGTTTGATCTGGAGACAGCGGAGTTACTTCAAACACATGAGCTATATTCTGCACATGGACTGGTTTGGGATGCCACCCGAAATTCTCTTTTTGCTTTGGGTGGTAGCGTGCTTCGCGAATATAAACTGAAGGACAAAAAGCTAAGCTTAAATTACGAGTGGAAGATATCGGGTTCAGGAGGGCATGATTTAACGATGGCCCCCGATAATGAAAAATTGTATGTAACAGAAGATGGCGGTGCCTGGCAATTTGATCTGACGTCTAAAGCATTCACTAAAATTCCAAATTTCCCGGATGCAAAGCAAATAAAAAGCATTCAGCAAAATTCCGACGGGAGGTTTGTTTTTACTGTTGCAGAAGATAGCTGGTGGACCTATCATGTTTCCTTTAGTCGCTCGGGAGGGTCTTTGTCGTTCCCAAACATGCGTGTGTATAAAGCACGTTGGTTTAACTTTTAATTTTTATTTTGAAATAACTTAATACATAAAACGATGAATTTAAAACATAAATTATACGTATTTCTGATGGCAACATTGTTTTTTGCATGTAATAACGATAATGACCTTCAGGGACCACTTCAATTGCCCACACCCGAATTTTCAGCCGATAAAACCGAGGCAACAGATGGTCAGGTTATTCAATTTTCTGATCAGTCCGAAAATGCTCTGGGCTGGAAATGGGATTTTGGAGACGGCTCAGAAAATAGTTTTGAGCAGAACCCCGGCCATTCTTATGTTTACGGAGGAAAATATACGATAACGCTTACAGTCTGGAATAATGATGGCGAAAATTTGTTAACAAAAGAAAATTACATAAGTATAGATGGCCCTGAAAAAGAAAAGCCATCACTGCCGGATTTGTTTTCATACACAGTGGTAACTACATCTGACCATGAAATAAGCGGGTTGCCGGGTTTCGTTGGTAAAATTTATGTCAACGATGAGTTGTTTACAACAATTGCCTCGGCAGCAACCGAAATGACTATTCCTGCTTCTTTCTTTTCAGGCAACCAGGATATTGTTTTTTATAAAGGAGAGTGGACAGATGATGCAAGGGTACTTTCTATTGGAAACAACAGTGTTGAAAAGACCGATATCGTTGCTTTGAATTATGTATCAGATATTAAGAAGTTCTTTGGGCGTAAACTAACCAGTTTAGCAGTTGTTAATGAGAACTTCTTTACAAACTGCCCTGATCTTGTGAATTTGGAAGCCGCCTTCAGAGGCTGTACTGCCCTTACAGAAATTCCTGTAAACCTGTTTACAAATAATCCGGAGATAACATCTTTTAAACATACGTTTGCCGATTGTCGTTTTGAACAGATTCCTGCCGGATTATTCAAAAACAATACAAAAGTTACAAGCTTCAACTGTACTTTCAACGTAAATACTTCCATGAAAGAAATCCCTGAAGGTTTGTTTGATAATTGCCCATTAGTTACCGATTATGCCTATGCGTTTTATAAAAATGCCAAGCTGACAACTATTCCTGCCAGTTTATTTGACAATAATCCGAACGTGACTACTTTCGAAGGTTGCTTTGCTGCATGTGACATACAGACAATACCTGCAAATTTCTTTGACAAGTGTACAAAAGTTACCAATTTCAAGAGTGTTTTCAATTTAAATAAAACAATTAAGGAGATACCTGAGGCCTTGTTTGATAAATGTACAGCTGTCACTACATTTGGCTTTGCCTTTTATGCATGCACAGGATTGGAAACCGCCCCTGAACTTTGGAATAAAACCATGTTTACAGCTCTTTCCACGACTGATGGTTGTTTTAGAGGATGTGACCAGGTAAGCAATTTTGCAGATATTCCGGCCAACTGGAAATAAACCTTCTGACCTTGCTCCTTATTGGAAGCTCCGGGCACATGCCCGGAGCCCCTAACATAATATAAAGTGTTGTGATTCTACTCATTGGAATGCTCTGTCATGAGACTGACATTGGTGGAAACTATATACATTTTGATCTCTTTTCTTAATAATCTATTCATTAATAAATTTTTAAACAAATGAAACTAAAAGTTTTAACCATACTTGCCTGGTTGATGGCCAGTATGCTTCCTTCATGTACTAAAGATTGTGACCTAAATCCGAACGATGAAAACAATCAGGTAAGTTTTAGTGCAACAATTGAATCTAAGTCTGCCAATAAAGTCTCAGGCACAACATGGAAAGAAGGAGATGCCATCGGCGTTTTCATGAAAGCTACCGGCAACGATTTGTCGGATGGGGTTTTAGCAAATGTGAATAACTTAAAACACACGACTACTGGCGATGGCCAATATACTGCTGAAAGCGATGCGGCCGTATTGCCTTCTGGCACGGAGGTAGATTTTATCGCTTATTATCCCTACCAGTCAGTTATCAATAACTTCATCTTTCCGGTGAATGTAGCAGATCAATCTGATTTGTCAAAAATCGATTTATTGTACTCTGATAATGCGAAAGCCATTAGCAGGGGTAGTTCTGTAGTGGCCCTCGACTTTAAACATCAACTTTCGCTGCTCGTACTTGACATATCAGCAGGAGAAGGAGTTCCTACTCTTAATGGTTTAGAAGTGTCGATAAAAGGGTTGGTGACAGAGGGTAGTTTTGATCTTAGTGATGCCAGTCTTGCATTAGGAACACAAACGGCAACTATAACACGTCAGTTTAATGAAGGTTCTTCCACGCTAAATGCAATCTTAGTACCCTCCCAGGATATAGGAAATGCAACACTTACCTTCACGCTGGGAGATGATGTGTATGAATGGGCCCCTGCTCCCCAGCCCTTGGCGTCAGGGAAAAAATACACTTACTCTATAAAATTAGAATCGATAACATTGGAAGCAAGTGCTACTATTGCTGATTGGACAGAAGGAAACACCGGTGAATCAGAAGTATCCCTGAGCCCCAAAATCTCTAATGCTGCCTTTGAGGCGGATAAAACAACGGTTGCGATAAACGAACTTATTCAATTTACAGATCAAACCCCGAATGCAACAGGATGGAGTTGGAATTTTGGAGATGGTTCAGCACC
>JBKDZK010000053.1:0-2874 GCA_047971205.1 Draconibacterium sp. | reverse complement strand
AGGCTGAAAAAGTTAAGGACATTCCTGCCAATACAATCAGCAGCATGTAAAATTTAAAAGTGATTCTTTTCGAATGCATAATTAATTGGTATTAGGTAATCTTACAAGATTTTACTTGTGTATCACAAAGATGTGGCTTTTATTTAAATTGAAAACCATGTTCACAGTTTAATCACTAATTTCGACGCTTCAAAATCAAGGAATGAAGAACAAGGATTTTCTGGCATATGCCTCGGCCTTGGGAGCTGCTTTTTTCTGGAGTTTCTCATTTATCTGGTTCAAAATTGCTTACCAGGGATACGGCCCCATTACTGTGGTTATTTTCAGGTTGGCCATCTCGGCTGTGTTGATTACGGCCATTGCGCTTTTTATGAAACGCCTGCAAAAGCCCGAGAAAAAGGATATCTGGCTGTTTATTTTGATGGCTTTTTTTGAGCCCTTCCTGTATTTTATCGGCGAAAGCTACGGGCTTATTTATATTTCTTCCACCGTGGCGGCCGTAATTGTGGCTACCATTCCGTTGTTTTCGCCTGTGGCGGCCTGGTTCTTTTTTCGCGAGAAAATCAGGTGGATGAATGCCCTGGGTTTGCTGTTCTCGTTTTTAGGCGTGGGGCTGGTGGTGCTAAACGGTGCTTTTCAATTCGATGCCTCGCCCTTGGGTGTTGGACTGGAATTTATGGCGGTTATTGCGGCCATTGCCTATTCCATTGTACTGCGGAAACTGGTGGGCAGGTACAACACTCTAACCATTTTAGCCTACCAGAATGTAATTGGAGTGGTGTTTTTTCTGCCCGTTTGGCTTTCGCTCGAAGTAAAGGATTTTATGCATCAGCCGTTTCACGAAGAGGCATTTCGCGCCATCATCTTTTTAGCGGTTTTTGCATCTACCCTGGCCTTTGTTTTCTTTACGCAAAGCATCCGGCATCTGGGAGTGAACCGTTCCAATACTTTTATCAACCTTATCCCGGTGTTTGTGGCCATCCTTTCGTTTTTTATTCTGAAGGACAGTTTGGTCGTGCAGCAGGTGGTTGGAATTGTGATTGTGGTGAGCGGTCTTTTCCTGGCTCAAATTAAAAGAAAGCGAAAACGAAGCGCCGAATTGGAACCGATTGAAATTACCACGCAGCGAAAAGGATAGACAGTGGCCGGTTTTCAGTCGCAGTAATCAGAAAACAGATGAAAAGAATAGCCTATAAAACGCCGGAAGAACTAAAGCTCCTCACCGACAAAACGCGGGGAGAAACGGCGGCATTTTTGAAAAAGCTCAAAAAGAAAAAGCCCAAAAAACTGGATGATTTTGTACAGGGGCTGCACATCGATGCTTTTGCGCAGTTTAGTTGCCTCGATTGTGCCAACTGTTGCAAAACTATTGGGCCCCGGCTGATCGACAAGGATGTGGAACGCCTGGCAAAGCACCTGAAAATGAAAGCTTCGGATTTTATGGAGCAGTACATCCAGGTGGATGAAGACGGCGACATGGTGTTTCGCGACCATCCCTGCCCGTTTCTTATGCCCTACAATTACTGCATGGTGTACGAGAGCCGTCCGCGTGCCTGCCGCGAATACCCGCACACCGACCGGAAGCGCTTTTACCAGATTCTGCAACTGTCGCATCTGAACTGCGAAACTTGCCCGGTGGTGTACGAAATCATAGAGGAGATGAAGAAAAATTGGTAGGCTCCCGACTTTTCTATTATGGAGGCAGGGTACTTATGCAATTGCTGATTTATTCCGTTGTAGAAATTCTTTTACTGAAGGATTTTTTAATATCTGCTCTCTTTTGTGTTTCTCCAGTTGTATCTCCAGGTTCCCTTGTATCAGTGATTCAAGTGGTATTCCCAGATAGCGGTTTAAAAGAGTGATCATTTTCAGGGTTAGCGGGCGTTTGCCATTTAGGACTTCTGAAATCCGTGTTTTCCCTCCAAACAAAGGCGCGATATCATTCTGTTTTAGGTTCATTTGTTCCATTCTGAACCTTATGGCTTCCACCGGAGACGGTGCTTTCATCGGGTAATGTGCAGTCTCGTATCTTTCAACGAGCAACGAAAGCAGTTCAATTTCCTCTCCTTTTGCACTACCGGGTTCAATCTGGCTTTCTGAGCTGTGAATCAGTTCATAAATCCGGTCACAGGCTTCATTGTATTCCTTTTCTGTTTTTAATAGTTTAACCTTCATAGCGTAAAGTTTTAACGTCCAATTTGTTGTATTCATCATGTGTGCCGAACCACACCACAAATACGATTCCCAGTTTGTATTCGATATCAATGATCAGTCGGTAATCATTCCCTTTTATATTGAAAACCACTCTTTTTGCATTGATAATGCTGGCATTTCTATACCTGGCTTTGAGTTCTCCCGAGTTTGCCCATGTTGAATACCGGGTTTCATGCACCCATGCCCGAAGTGCATCTTCAGCCTGTTTATACTTTCCCAGCCTGCAATATTCAGTGAGTGTTTTTTCTTTAATGATCCGCATGCTTCACAAAGGTAGTAAAAGTTACCAAATAGGGTAACATGTCATTGCTGTTTGATTCTCCGAAGTTTTGTATATTTAAGTCGTATCTAACAAAAGCCCGGAAGTTCAGCTTCCGGAAACCTGTTTATTGCCCGGATAAAGCTACTGATCTTTTCCCGGATATCGAATCCAATTTTTTGAATTTTGATTCAGGAGAAAATACCAGCTAAAACATAGACCTGAACAGGTATAAATATCGAATCTGTATTCCGTTTCAGACGTAATTCCGTGATTTGAGAGTCTCAAATTATACTAATTAATTACCTTTGGCGTTTTACTGAAAATTAAAATCGCGGATGAAGCGAAAAGTTTACCTCATTTTATTCCTCGGATTTTTGGTGTTAACCGGTCGTGCACAG
>JBKDZK010000052.1:0-5159 GCA_047971205.1 Draconibacterium sp. | reverse complement strand
AATAAAGAAATTAACCGGAATCAAATAAAGCTGTGCATTTATATTTTGCGAGATTAAAAAATAGCAATATATTTGCAACGCTTTTGAAAAAAGTTCTTAAAGATACGCGAGAATAGCTCAGTTGGTAGATCACGACCTTGCCAAGGTCGGGGTCGCGGGTTCGAGTCCCGTTTCTCGCTCATAAAAGAAGGGAAGGAAATGTCTATCCCTAATCCGGGAAAAGGATTGGGACGTCACCTACCCGTCGTTCAAAGACATAAGGATGCCCGGGTGGTGGAATGGTAGACACGTTGGACTTAAAATCCAATGAACATTATGTTCGTGGGGGTTCAAGTCCCCCTCCGGGTACCAAATGCGAGAATAGCTCAGTTGGTAGAGCACGACCTTGCCAAGGTCGGGGTCGCGGGTTCGAGTCCCGTTTCTCGCTCCAGCAAAAGGCTGCACAAAAATGTGTAGCCTTTTTATTTTTGGCTCAGTTGGTTGAGCGCGATCCGTCAGCCGACGGATCGGGGGCGTTCCGGTGTTCGGGAGATTGCGCTCCAAAAGAAAGCTTCACATTTTTGTGAGGCTTTTTTTATTGCCCTTTCTTCAGCAGGCAAAGCGTTTGATATGGATGGAAGCAAACGTATGAATGTTGATTTTTCCGGGTAGTTTAACTGTATATATTTTGTGCTGGCTTTGGGTTTTGTCGGTTCTCCGGTGATTTTAAGTTGACCGTGGATGGTGTATATGTGTGGGTTTTAATTTATTTTGCGCTGTGGTTTAATATTATCGCTTCAAATCATGAAGAAATCAAAAGTGACAATCAAGGAAATTGCAGAGAAGTTGAATGTTTCGCCCTCTACAATTTCCAGGGCTTTGCAAAATCATCCGAGCATCGGGAAGAAGACTACCTCGGAAGTGCAAAAACTGGCTAAAAAAATGGGCTATTATCCCAACTCGCTTGCGGCAAATCTCCGGAGGAATAAAACCAACCTGATTGGCGTAATTATTCCCCGAATAGACAGACACTTTCAGTCGCTGGCAATCAGCGGAATTGAGGAAGTTGCCAGTAAGGCCGGATATTATGTGGTTATTTTTCAGTCGAATAACTCCTATGAAAGGGAGAAGGAAAATGCGCGCATGTTAATGGCCAGTCAGGCCGATGGAGTGATTGCTTGTTTGGCCATGGAAACAAATAATTATGATCATTTAAACGCTTTCAAAAACAACAATGTGCCGCTGGTTTTCTTTGACAGGGTGTGCTACGAACTTGAAACACACAAGGTGGTCATCGATGATTTTGGGGCAGCGGCGAAAGCAACCGAGCATCTGATCTCCATCGGTTGCAAGCGAATTGCACATGTTGCCGGTAATCAGCACATGGCGATTTTCAGGGATCGCTTGCGGGGCTACCAGGAAGCTTTGCGCAGGAACGGTATCTTGCCGGAAGATGAACTGATATCCTATACCGAAGATCTTAGCCGGGACGAGGGAGCCTTGGCAGCCCGGGAATTTTTGGAAATGCAGGCTCGTCCCGATGGAATATTTTGTTCCAATGATACCAGCGCAATAAGTGTTATTCAGGAAGTTAAAAGATTTGGACTAAGAGTTCCGGACGATGTGGCTGTTATTGGTTTTAGCAATACACCTTCGTCGCTGATTGTGGAACCGGCCCTGACTACAATCGACGACCATGCTTTTGAAATGGGGCAGGCAGCAGCGCGTATGGTTATCCGCCAGATTGAAGACCCTCAGCAGGATATTGCGTCAGAAACCATTGTTATCCGAAATGATTTGGTTGTAAGGGATTCTACGCTTAGTGGGGAGCGCAACGTTAATTAGGGCATTGATTTTAATCATTTTTTTTGCTTTGTTAAGACAAACGATTGTTTTTAAATAGTTGCATGTAGTTCTATTCGTGAAAATATTTCTCACAAAATACGTGTTTTTATTTACACAAACGATTGCGTAATGTTTTTTGTTTTTTATTTTTGTTGATCATTACGGGGATGTCAAAGCATAGAAAAATTTCCATACTATGAGAAAACGAATGATAGTTGTGCTTTTTCTGGCGGCTGTAGCGCTTGCTTCCCTTTTGTTTGGGAGCGTAGGTTCTGATTCAAAAACAGGAGGATCATTGACGGATATATTCTGTAATGCAGGAGATAGTGGTTTTGCAGGACAGGATTCGGCAGGTCAGTTGCCCGATTCGATTTTTACACCTCCCGGTAAGTTTGTTGAAAAGTACGGCGAATTTCGTTCTCCGTTGAATTTCTATGATGGTACACCGGTAGAAACATCAGGCCAATGGAGTAAACGCAGAAACGAAATACTCGATCGCTGGCACGAAATGATGGGCGAATGGCCGGCTGTCATTACAGATCAGGAGTTGGAATACCAGGAAACAACCCGTCGGGAAAATATTACGCAACATCATGTTCGGTTTTACTGGACTCCCAACGAAACAACCGACGGATATCTGCTGGTACCCGATGGTGAAGGACCGAAACCGGCAGTGATTACCGTTTTTTATGAACCCGAAACTTCTATTGGCGGAGGAACGAAGCCATACCGTGATTTTGCCTGGCAGCTGAGTAAGAGGGGATTTGTGACTTTGTCTCTTGGAACGCGGGAAGCTTCAAAGGCCAATAACTTCTCGTTGTATTATCCTTCAATTGACAACGCGCAGGTTCAGCCTTTGTCGATACTGGCCTACGCTGCGGCCAATGCCTGGAACGTTCTGGCTAAGGTTGATGGTGTTGATTCTACCAGGATTGGCATTGCAGGGCATTCATTTGGCGGAAAATGGGCCATGTTTGCATCGTGTTTGTACGAGAAGTTTGCCTGTGCCGTTTGGTCCGATCCCGGAATTGTTTTCGAAGAATCACGTCCGTCCGTAAACTACTGGGAGCCCTGGTACCTGGGCTATCATCCCAAACCGTGGCGGCAGCGGGGATTAATTACGCAAGACAACCCTGCAAAGGGCCTTTACCTGAAACTAAGAGAAGAAGGATACAATCTGACTGAACTTCATGCCCTGATGGCTCCCCGTCCCTTCCTGGTGTCGGGAGGTTCGGAAGATCCTCCGGAGCGGTGGGTGCCCTTAAATCATACCATAAAAGTGAATGCGTTGCTCGGATATGAAAAGCGGGTGGCAATGACTAATCGGCCCGAGCATTCTCCAAATAAAGAATCGAATGACCAGATTTGCCAGTTTTTTAGCTATTTTTTGAAACCGTAATAGCAGACCTGAATCAATAAAATGATAAACCAAAAAAAGATATTATGACTAAAAGATGGATTTCTATTAAAGCAGGAGTATTGCTGACAGTAATGGCTCTTTTGAGTGGCTTTGGTATAGCACAAAATGTGACAAAAGGGAAACGGGTAGGCATTATTGGCCTGGATACTTCGCACAGTATTGCTTTTACAAAAGCAATGAATAGTCCTACTGCCGGAGATAGTTTTCTTGGATATAAAGTAGTGGCTGCTTATCCGCAGGGAAGTTTGGATATTCAGTCTTCGGTGGAGAGGATTGAAGGTTATACTAAAGAGATACAAAATTACGATGTGGAAATTGTTGCTTCTATCGAAGAATTGCTGACCAAGGTAGATGTTGTGTTGCTGGAAACAAACGATGGACGCCGTCACCTTGAGCAGGCTTTGCCGGTGCTGAAAGCCGGAAAACGATTGTTTATTGACAAACCGATGGCAGCATCGTTAAGCGATGCCATGGCAATCTTTGATGTGGCCGAACATTATAATGTGCCGGTTTTCTCGGCTTCGTCGCTGCGTTACATTGTTAAAATGGATGAAGTTACCAGTGGAAAAGCGGGTAAAGTATTAGGGGCTGAAACGTTTAGTCCCTGTAAGTTGGAACCGACGCATCCTGATTTCTTTTGGTACGGAATTCATGGAGTTGAACCTTTGTTTACCGCCATGGGAATCGGTTGTAAAACTGTGGTACGTGTAGCTACCGCCGATACCGATATGGCCATTGGTACATGGGCAGACGGAAGAATCGGTTCATTTCGCGGATTGCGTGGAGGGAAAGCCGGTTATGGAGGAATTGTGTTTGGAGAGAAAGACATCATCACCTTGGGTTCTTACAACGGTTACAATCCTTTGCTCGAAGAAATTGTTCGTTTTTTTGAGTCGGGCGTTTTGCCTTTCCCAAAAGAAGAAACACTTGAAATACTCGCCTTTATGGAGGCTGCCGATTGGAGCAAGAAAAAAGGCGGTATTCCTGTTTCGATGGAAGACGTGATGAAAAAGGCTGAAAAAGAAAGTAAAAAGAAAATCAAATTATAACAATCAAACGATAAATCATGGAAAAAGATAGAAGAACCTTTATAAAAACGACAGTGTTGGGAACCGCCGCTTTATCACTGGGTGGAGTATTGCCAGGATTTGCAGCCAAAAACTACCGCAATGTGGTGGGTGCTAACGAGCGAATTAATGTTGGTGCCATGGGGGTTAACTCCAGAGGATTGGCTTTGGCGAAAAACTTTGCGATGCAGAAAAATTGCAACCTGATGTCGGTTAGTGATGTGGATAGCAGGGCTGCAGAGAAATGTGTAAGCAGCATCAATGAGATTACCGGCAGTCGTCCGAAGTCTTTTGGCGATTTCAGAAAGGCACTGGAAGATAAAGACATGGATGCGATAATTATCGCCACACCCGACCACTGGCACGCTCCGGCTGCTTTGCTGGCCCTGAAAGCCGGGAAACACGTTTACCTTGAAAAACCCTGTAGCCATAGTCCTGCCGAGGGCGAGATACTGGTAGAAGCTGCCAGTCGTTACAACCGTATTTTGCAAATGGGTAACCAGCGTCGTTCGTGGCCCAATGTGATGAAGGCAATCGACGAAATTAAATCAGGCGTCATTGGTAAACCGTATTTTGGAAAAAGCTGGTATACAAATAAACGGGGCTCGATTGGTGTTGGTAAATTGTCAGCCGTTCCGGAATGGTTAGACTGGGAATTGTGGCAGGGCCCAGCTCCGCGTATGCAGTTCAAAGACAATTATGTACATTATAACTGGCACTGGTTCTGGCAGTGGGGAACAGGCGAAGCTCTGAACAACGGAACGCATATGGTTGACTTGTTGCGCTGGGGAATGGATGTTAATTACCCGGTACGTGTTAGCTCAAATGGCGGAAGGTTCCACTTTCAG
>JBKDZK010000051.1:0-10715 GCA_047971205.1 Draconibacterium sp. | reverse complement strand
TTTTGTGGTATTCAGAAACGGCATTCCCAAATACGTTTCTTCCCTGAACATGAGCGGAAACTCGGTGCAACCCAGGATAACTGCTTCAATGCCGTGCTCCTTTTTCATGGTGCCAACAATTTCGAGAAAATCGTTTTTGGTTTCTTCTTTAAAAATTCCCAGCTCAATTTCATTGAATACTTTCTCATTAATGTACTCTATTTGTTCCGGGCCGGGCACCACTATATCCATCTGGTACTGAAGAAACACTTTGCGGTAGAAATCGTTTTGCATGGTGAACTTGGTCCCGATCAGTCCGCACCTTTTTACTGACAGCGATTGAGCTTCCCGGGTGCAGGCCTCTACAATGCTGATGAGCGGAATGTCCACTTTCGACCGGATTTCGTTGAACAGCAAATGCGGTGTGTTGGCACTTAAAACGGCAAAATCAACCCCGGCTTTTCCAAGACTGTTAATGCGGTGAACCAGGTAGTCAACGGCCTCTTCGTACTTTTTCTGTCCCAAAAGCCCCACCAGTTTCCACATGTCCACACTGTAAATCACAATTTCGGGATACACAGCATTTCCGGTCTGATTCTTCAGATTGAAATGGTGGATGATTTCCTTGTAGTAGTCGATGGTTGCTTCGGGGCCCAGGCCCCCGATTATTCCTATTGTTTTCAAAACAGTTATTTTTGGGTTTAAGTGATCGAACGTTTTAACACAGCTTCGCCTTTTTTGATTTTTTCCGAGAGAGATTGAATCGATTCTTTCCGGACAATGTCGTAGAAACTGTCGCGAACCACTTTGTACTGATCGTGCAATGGACAGGGATTGTCGTTGTTGCACGATTTCAGCCCAAATCCGCAGCGGTGGAAACAGCCGTCGCCTTCCATTACATGAATGATCTTGTAAAGCGAAAGCTGGGTTTGTTCGTCGTTAAAAAAGAAGCCTCCGCCGCGTCCTTTTGCCGAGTCGAGCAACTGATGCCGGGTAAGGGTTTGCAGAATTTTGGCCGAAAATGCCTCGGGCGCTTCAATTTCACGTGCAATTTCAACTACTCCGGGTCGCTTTCCTTCCCAGTTTTTAAGCTGAACATAAACCAGTGCCCGTATGGCATATTCGGTACTTTTTGCTAACATGTCTTTAGCTTTTGGAAATAATTTCTTTTTCCAAAGCTAATGCTTTCAAAAATAAAATGTTGTTTTCCAAATGAATATGTCGGTGCAGATCCTGCTCGAAGTCACTTAGCGTCTGATAAGTAATGCGATACGTGTTGCATCCGTCGGGTGGGCAGGTGTAGCCAGAAGTTAGGTCCGCAATTTCGAAAAAGCGCTCGCCTTCGGCCTGGTGTTCCTGCAACATTACTTCTATCGGGCCGTTAACGCCTCCAAATTCATTGGCAATGCTGGTGTCGCCGTTTTTATATTGAACCATTTTCCGGATATACGGGAAAAGTACCAGCTCCTCTTTTTGCATGTGCATGGTCAGGTTGCCGGCCGCAGTGCTAAACAAGTCTTTTACTTTGAAAAGCTCCGGATGATTTTCGCCGTGTACATCGCAAAGTTTTTGAAGCTTTTGCTGAAGAAAGGGAATATTCTGGCTTACATACGAATGATGACGTGCCACAATATAATCACTTAGCTGATCGAGGCCTAAACTGTCGATGTATTTTGAATCGGGATCATCCGTAAGAAAAATCGTTTCCAGCTCTTCCAGTAAAACCTCCTGCGAAACATTTGCTTTTACACAGGCATCTTTTACACTGATGGCTCCGCCACAACAAAAATCAATTTTGTGCTGATCAAAAATCCGGGCTGTTTTGTAGTTTCCTTTTACAATTTCGCCCACTGAAGTATTCAAATTAATTTCCATAATTCTGTTTTTTGGCAAAGGTATAATTTTTTTATAAAAGGATAGCAGGGTCCTTTTATGATTTTATTTTATATTTGCTCCCACAAACAATAAAAATCAATCTTATGAATTCAAAGAAACTTTGGATCGGTTTTATCCTGGTTATGGTTATTTCGTTTGGAATACTTGGTTACTATGGCCGGGAAATTTATCGCGAAGCACCTCCCATTCCTGAAAAAGTGGTCACCGAAGATGGCACGGTGGTGTTTACCGCGGCAGATATCAAGGATGGCCAGAATGTTTGGCAATCGATGGGAGGGCAGGAAGTCGGAACTGTTTGGGGGCATGGCGCCTACAAAGCTCCCGACTGGACCGCCGACTGGCTGCACCGCGAGGCTGTTTTTATTCTGAATAAGTGGTCGTTGGACGATTTTTCAAAAAGGTACGACGACCTGCCGGATGAAAACCAGGCCCAGTTGCAAAAACGTTTGCAAAACGAATTACGAAAGAATACTTACGACACGCAGTCGAAGAACACGATCATTTCGGAGGTGCGCGCAGAAGCTATCCAAAGTAACAGTGCGCATTACGGCGGTTTGTTTATGAACGATCCGGAGCTTGCACATTTACGTGAAGCCTACAGCATTCCGGCCAACACAATAAAAGACCCGGAAAGAATGCGGAAAATGAACGCCTTTTTCTTTTGGGCTTCGTGGGCAACAGTTACCGAGCGGCCCGGCATGGAAATCACCTTTACCAATAACTGGCCACCCGAAAAACTGGTGGGCAACGAACCAACGGGGGCGCTGCTTCTGTGGACTGGCTTTAGTGTGATTATTTTGCTTTTTGGCATTGGCCTGTTGGGTTGGTATTACGCCACCAACCGCGAAGAGGAAGAGGACCATGTTGTTCCCAAGGTGAATCCTTTGTCGGGAACCAAACTCACCCCTTCAATGAAAGCGACCTTAAAATATTTTTGGGTAGTAACTGCCCTCATTTTGGTGCAAATACTAATGGGCGTTATTACGGCACACTACGGAGTGGAAGGGCTCGGTTTTTACGGGTTGCCACTGGCGGATGTATTGCCGTACTCCATTTCCCGCACCTGGCACATTCAGATAGCCATTTTCTGGATCGCCACGTCGTGGCTGGCTACCGGCTTGTTTATTGCTCCCGCAATCTCGGGGAAAGAACCAAAATTTCAACGTTTCGGAGTTAACTTCTTGTTTATTGCATTGCTGATTATTGTTGTGGGTTCGCTGGCCGGACAATGGATGGGCGTAATGCAGAAACTGGGCCTGATCGAAAACTTTTGGTTCGGGCATCAGGGATACGAATATGTTGACCTCGGACGGTTCTGGCAAATATTCCTGTTTATCGGTCTGGTTTTGTGGCTGTTGTTGATGGGAAGAGCAATCTGGCCGGCCATAAAGGCAAAAAACGAGAACCGTCATTTGCTGACGATGTTCCTGATTGCTTCAGTAGCCATTGCAGCTTTTTATGCCGCCGGTTTAATGTGGGGGCGGCAAACGCACCTGGCCATTGCCGAGTACTGGCGCTGGTGGGTGGTGCACCTTTGGGTGGAAGGCTTCTTCGAGGTGTTTGCTACCGTGGCCGTTGCTTTCCTGTTTGTTCGGATGCAGCTGATTCAGGCCAAAATAGCCACTTCCAGTGTGTTGTTCTCGACCATTATTTTCCTTTCCGGAGGAATTTTAGGGACTTTTCATCACTTGTATTTTACCGGGACGCCCACCGCGGTGCTCGCTCTTGGGGCAACGTTTAGCGCGCTCGAAGTAGTGCCGCTGGTGTTAATGGGTTTTGAGGCCTACCATAACATACGTATGAGCAGGGCGAAGGAATGGGTTTCAGCTTACAAATGGCCGATTTACTTTTTCGTTTCGGTGGCTTTCTGGAACTTTCTGGGCGCCGGTATCTTTGGTTTCCTGATCAATCCGCCCATTGCACTTTACTACATGCAGGGGCTGAATACAACACCGGTTCACGGACATACAGCCTTGTTTGGAGTCTATGGAATGCTGGGAATTGGTCTTATGCTCTTTGTTTTGCGTGATATGGATTTGAATGTAACGTGGAAAGAAAAAAATATACGCCTTTCATTTTGGATGCTGAATATTGGACTGCTGTTAATGGTTGTTTTAAGCGTGCTTCCGGTTGGCCTGGCCCAAACCGTTGCCAGTGTGAAACACGGATTGTGGTACGCCCGTTCGGCCGAATTTCTGGAAACGCCAACGCTGGAAACAGTTCGTTGGTTACGGGTAATCGGCGATACAATATTTGCGGTGGGCGCATTGTATCTTGGCTGGTTTGTATTTGGGCTGAAAACAGGATGGTCTGTTAAAAAATAGCAGCCTGCCTATGAAGTTGGAAACTCAACACGGGTTTCCGGCTTCATTTGGTAACGGGGCATCAGAACAAAGGTTTACGCTTTTTTTTCAAAATTGATCAGGATGATTCCTGCAAAGATCACGGCTCCTACAAAAGCAAATGCAACGGAGGGGCCCCAGCCCCACAGTTTTCCTGTTACAGCGGCGCCCAAAAACGATCCAAAGTATTGTAAGCTTACCATCACCCCGTTGCCTTTTCCGCGCTGGCGGTTGTCAATTTCGCGGTTTATCAGCATCGGAACAATGGACGAGATGGAGAACACGCCCATCATTAACAGGTTGTTGAAAGTAAGAAGCAGGCTTTTTCGAAGGTGGGCCAGGTTGAAAACGGATTTCACCTTGTGTTTTTCGGCCTGTTCTTTTCGCAAAGCCGGGTTTACCTGCCGGGTGCTTGTAAGGACCCAAATAAAACAGCCCACAATAAGAAAGGCAGAGAACACAAACATTTGGCTAACATTCAGCACAATATGAACAAGCGGACCGAGCACATAGTTATAACCGATGCGGTCGCTTAATGCGCCAAACGGAATCTGAAGGACAGCTTGTGTGAGTCCGAAAATTCCGAGTGCATAGCCGGTTAGCGCCGGGCTTCCGCCTTTAAGGTTCATGGCGTAAGCTGACAGAAACGGAATGATGATCGACATGGAAAACAAATTTTTCTCATGGGAAGAAAGCCTGAAGAAGCCTGAAAACATTTCCCCCGGGGGGATGGTTATAGTGAACGACTGCCGTTTTTGTGAAAGTTTCAGTTTACAAACGAGGTAAATACTGCCAAACTGTAAGTTCCATGGGGTAGTTTATTTAACTTTGTGGCTGCGGAAAGAAAAAAGCGAATATAAAATACACTGGGGAGATCAGCCCCAATCAAATACTTTGAATGAACAGACGGAAAGACATCAGGACAGAACTTAAAACACGCGTTCTTGTTATGGACGGCGCCATGGGTTCTTTGATTCAGGAATACAGGTTGACAGAGGAAGATTACCGCGGAGAGCGCTTAAAGGATTTTCCCAACGATCAGAAGGGAAACAACGACATGCTCTCGATTACAAAGCCTGAAATTATAAAGGAGATCCATACCCGTTACCTGGAGGCAGGAGCCGATATCCTGGAAACCAATACTTTTAATGCCACCAGTATTTCGCAGGCCGATTACGGAGCAGAGGTGCTTGTTTATGAAATGAACAAAGCTTCGGCAGAACTGGCGGTGGCGCTTGCCAATGAATTTACCGAGAAAACACCGGAGAAACCACGTTTTGTAGCTGGTTCCATCGGGCCTACCAACAAAACGTTGTCGCTTTCGCCCGATGTGAACGACCCCGGCTACCGCGCTGTTTCGTTTGATACGGTAAAAACGGCTTACCGCGAGCAGGTAGAAGGTTTGCTGGACGGTGGTGTTGATCTGTTGCTGATCGAAACCATTTTTGACACGCTGAATGCCAAAGCCGCCATTTTTGCGGTAGAAGAAGCATTGGAAGCCCGCGGAATCGAACTTCCGCTGATGGTTTCCGGAACAATTACCGATGCCAGCGGACGAACACTTTCGGGACAAACCCTGGAAGCTTTTCTCAATTCAGTATCGCATGTCGATTTGCTGAGTATTGGTTTGAACTGCTCGTTGGGGACCAGCGATCTCCGCCCCTATGTAAAAGAGCTTTCTAAAAAGGCACCTTTCCACATTAGTGCGCATCCCAATGCCGGCCTGCCCAACCAGTTTGGCGGTTACGATGAGTCGCCGGAGATCATGGCCGGTTACATCAAAGATTATCTTGATAACAACTTTGTAAACATCATCGGCGGATGTTGCGGAACAACGCCGGAGCATATTCATGCTTTTGCCTACCTGGCTGCGAAAGCCCGGCCTCACCATTTGGTCGATCCGGGAACAAATATGAAACTGAGCGGTTTGGAGTCCGTGACGATTACCGAAAATACCAATTTTATGAACATTGGTGAGCGTTGTAACGTGGCCGGTTCACGAAAATTTGCCCGTCTGATTAGCGAAGGAAAATACGAAGAAGCCCTGACCATTGCCCGGCAGCAGGTAGAGGACGGCGCGCAGGTGATCGATGTAAACATGGACGATGCGATGTTGGATGCTGAAAAGGAAATGACCACTTTCCTGAACCTGATTATGGCTGAGCCGGATATTGCCAAACTGCCGATCATGATCGACTCATCGAAATGGAACGTGATTGAAGCCGGTTTAAAGTGCTTGCAGGGGAAAGCGATCGTAAACTCGATCAGTTTGAAAGAAGGCGAGGAAGCTTTTATTCAGCAGGCAAAAACGGTAAAAAGATACGGTGCGGCTGTTATTGTGATGGCTTTTGATGAAAAAGGGCAGGCAGATAACACCGAACGCCGCAAGGAAATTTGTACGCGCGCCTATAAAATTCTTACTGAAAAAGTACATTTCCAGCCACAGGATATCATCTTCGACCCCAATGTTTTGACGATCGGGACAGGGATTGAAGAGCACAACAATTACGCGGTTTCTTTTATTGAATCGGTGAAATGGATCAAGGAAAACCTGCCTTTGGCGAAAGTGAGTGCCGGTGTCAGCAACGTTTCTTTTTCGTTCCGCGGAAACAACGTGGTGCGCGAAGCGATGCACTCGGTCTTCCTGTTTTATGCCATCAAAGCGGGTCTCGACATGGGAATTGTGAATCCAGGTATGTTGCAGATTTACGACGAGATTCCGAAAGATTTCCTCGAAAGGATTGAAGATATCGTACTGAATCGTCGTCCGGATGCAACGGAGCGCCTGCTTGAATTTGCTGAAAACCTGAAGGTAAGCGGTAAAAAGGAAGAGAAAAAAGACGAATGGCGCGAACTTCCGCTGGAAGAACGCATCGGTCACGCTTTGGTAAAAGGACTGCCCGAGCATGTGGACGAAGACATGGCGGAAGCACTCACCAAATATTCGCCGGCGCTGAATATTATCGAAGGCCCGCTAATGGCCGGGATGAACATCGTAGGTGAACTTTTTGGTGCCGGAAAAATGTTTCTTCCACAGGTGATTAAATCGGCACGGGTAATGAAAAAGGCGGTGGCTTATTTGCTTCCTTACATTGAGGCAGATAAGGCGAAATTCAAAAACTCAACTTCTCAGAAAAAAGTGCTGATGGCTACCGTTAAAGGCGATGTGCACGATATTGGGAAGAACATTGTAGGGGTGGTGCTTGGTTGTAACAACTACGGAATCATCGATCTGGGAGTAATGGTGCCCACCGAAAAAATTCTGGATGAAGCCGTGAAAAACAAGGTGGATGTGATCGGGCTGAGTGGTTTGATTACGCCATCGCTCGAAATTATGGGAGACATTGCCAAAGAAATGGAACGCCGCAAAATGGACATTCCGGTAATGATTGGCGGAGCTACTACATCCAAAATCCATACGGCGGTGAAAATTGAGCCGGAATATTCAAATCCGGTGATTCATGTAAAAGATGCTTCGCTGGCGGTAAATGTGGTATCAAACCTGATTGCGAAAAACGAAAATTACCTGAAATCGGTTCGGGATGATTATGAAAACATCCGGCAGTTTCAGGGGCAGCGAAAAACCAGGGAATACCTGACGCTAAGTGAAGCCCGTGCCAATAAATTCAATCTCGACTGGAACAATACCCCGATTTACAAGCCGAATTTCACCGGGGTGAAGCATTTGATTGACTTCCCGCTGGAAGAACTGAGAAATTACATCGACTGGACTTTCTTCTTTATCACCTGGGGATTGAAAGGACATTACCCGGATATTTTCACAGACGAGAAACAAGGCGAAGAAGCCAAAAAGCTTTACCAGGAAGCCAATGAAATGCTGGACGAGATAATCGAAAAGAAAATGTTGCAGGCAAATGCTGCTTTCGGGATCTGGCCAGCCAATGCCGATGGTGACGATGTGGTGCTGTTTGAAGACGAAACTTGTTCGAAAGAAATCGGTCGTTTTTATCACATCCGGCAACAGGAAAAGAAAAAAGCCGGGGTGCCGAATTTCTGTCTGGCCGATTTTGTGGCGCCGCTTGAATCGGGAAAAATCGATTATTGCGGAGGATTTGCTACTACTGCCGGGATTGGTATCGAGAAATGGAAAGATCAGTACCGTGCCGAGCACAACGATTACAAAGCGATTATGCTGGAAGCGCTGGCCGACCGGCTGAGTGAGGCTTTTGCGGAATTACTGCACCTGGAAGTCCGCAAAAATTACTGGGGCTACGTACCCGATGAGAACCTTTCGCTGGATGACATCCTGAAAGTAAAATACCAGGGAATTCGCCCGGCACTGGGCTATCCTGCATGCCCGGAACATTCGGAAAAAGAAAGTCTTTTCGAGCTGATTAAGGCCGAAGAAGTGGGCATCTCGCTGACCGAACATTTTGCGATGTATCCCAATGCTTCGGTATCCGGAGAGTTCTTTGTACATCCCGAGTCGCGGTATTTTAGTCTGGAGAAAATCGGGATAGACCAGGTGGCTGATTACGCCAAACGAAAAGGCAAACCCATCGACTTTGTTGAGAAATTCCTGCCGACCAATTTGAATTACAAATAAAGTTCAAGTATACAGACGAATATCTGATTATTACAAATAGATGTTGAATATAAGAATGCCTTCGCTTTTAGTGAGGGCATTTGTTTTTATGGGTTCGAGCATCTTTTAAGTAAAATGAAAGAATGGAGGTCTCGAAAGTTGTTATCGACAGGTGGATGATTCAATAACGATTTCGATGAGAAGTTTGACGAGTTTTTATGATTTGCGGAAAAAGTAAGCTCAATGCGGCTTTGTTAATTATTGATTTGCAATGTTAAATTATCGAAAAACGATAAATATATTTTGTTTTTCAAATAATATACATCATCTTTGGTGAAATTTAAATTGATAAATTATGAAGACAATCGGAAAAAAACGTGTATTTCAGGGAGCTTACTATTTTATCAAACTTCTCTTTTTTTCACATTTGCTATATTTCTTAATCAACCTGATTTTAAACTACTCTATTCCTTTCGACAAAAAATCGGAGGTTACTATTCGTGGGTATATTTCTCTTATTGAAAATAATTGGAATCCGATAGAGGTTAAAACCATAAATGAAAAAGGCGAGTCAACCTTTTTAATGCATAAATCAGGATTCGTGAGATTTGATTTTAAAAACTGGAAAGATGCGCTTGATAAAAATTCGGTAATGTACATTGTATTCTATAATTTATGGTTGTTAATGGGCTTGTTTATTTCTTTTCAACTTTATACCATATTCAGAGCATTATATAAAAAGGCAACGTTTGAGGGAAGAAATACCTTGAAACTAAGGTGGATTGCATCCACAATAATAGTAATGCCGCTTATAAAAAACCTTGCTCAGTACTTCTTTACATCGTTTGCCCGGTCCAATTTTTTACTGGAGGGACATGCGATACATTTACCTCAAAATAATAGTTTTTTTCAATTTCCATATCTGCCTTATTTAGTGGTTGGTTTGTTGGTTTTTGCTATAATCGAAATTTATAAAGAAGGAATGCGTTTACAGTCAGAAGCTGATTTAACCATTTGATCAATGGTATTCTGCAAAGGATGGGAAACAGTAGGTAAAATACGTACTTTCGGATTAAGTAACAGATAATTTTGGACAGATGAGAATAGTTGTAAACCTGGATGTAATGATGGCAAAACGGAAGATCTCGTTAAACGAACTTTCTGCGAAAGTAAACATAACACCAGCTAATTTATCCATTCTGAAAACGGGAAAAGCAAAAGCAATCCGTTTCAGTACTCTTGAAGCATTATGTAAGGTGCTTGAATGTCAGCCTGGTGACTTGCTTGAATTTCATGAAGACTGAATTTCTTCAAAATAACATATAGCCTCTTAAATATCATTTTTAACCCAAAAAACTAAAACAATGAATCGATTATTTTTTATTATCATTCTCTTTCTGACAGTCTCCTGTCATGGGCAAATAAGGCCAAAACTTAACCTGGGGTTCGAGGAAACCCGGGGCACGAACAGTCTTCCTGATGGTTGGTTTAAATGGGGCAGCTACGATATAGCGAGTGATACCATTTGCAGGGAAGGAAACTACTCGGTAAAAGTAAGTTCGAACGGGAAAACCCCGGAATTTGGCTGTTGTGCTTATAAGCTACCAGTAGATTTTAAGGCAAACCTTATTACATTGGAGGGATTTATGAAAATCGAAAATGTTTCGGACGGGCAGGCCGGATTGCTTTTACGGATCGATGGCAACGGAACTACGCTTGCTTTCGACAATATGCAAAAGAAAAAGATTAACGGAACAAAAGACTGGGAATATTATTCTACCACCTTGCAGTTTCCTGATGGGGCAGAAAATATTTACATCGGTGGAATATTGTCGGGAAAGGGAACAGCTTGGTTTGATCGTTTTCAGTTGATAGTAGACGGAAAAGATTATCATTATATAAAGCCGGAAGAGAAACAAATCTTTAACGCAGATATTGACAAAGAATTTGAT
>JBKDZK010000050.1:0-1705 GCA_047971205.1 Draconibacterium sp. | reverse complement strand
TTCGAATTCTGTTTTTGTTTGTTTTCTGACACCACTTTTCCATCAAACAAATGAATTACCCTATCAGCATATTCCGAATCTCTTACCGAGTGAGTTACCATAACAATAGTAGTTCCTGATTGATTTAGTTCCCTTAGCAATTCCATTACTTCAGTACCATTGCTCGAATCAAGGTTACCAGTAGGAACATCGGCCAATATTAGTTTGGGATTAGTCACTACAGCCCTTGCGATGGCAACACGTTGTTGCTGTCCGCCCGATAATTGCTGAGGGTAGTGTTTTGCTCTATGTGAAATATTCATTCTCTCAAGAACTTCGTTCACTTTGGCTTTTCTTTTTGATGTAGCCAATCCCATATAGATTAAAGGAAGCTCAACATTTTCAAAAACTGTCAATTCATCAATTAGGTTGAAACTCTGAAAAATAAAACCAATATTTCCTTTTCTAAAATGAGTTCTTTGCTTCTCCGATTTTTCAGTTACATCAGTGTTGTTAAAAATGTAGTTTCCATTGCTGGGATTATCTAATAATCCGATACTCTTTAAAAGGGTTGATTTGCCACATCCCGATGGTCCCATAATGGCTGCAAATTCTCCTCTCTGAATATGAAGGTTTACATCATGTAATGCTGAGGTTTCTACTTCTTCCGTTCTAAAAACTTTGCAAAGGTCTTTTGTAATTATCATTATTTTCAATTTATAGGTTTGCTTTTCTAATGCCAATTGGCGTGCCAAATAAAATAATGCCAGAAAATCAGACGCTTATCATTTTGTTAAAATATTTTGTGTTGGAATTTCCAACACCTTCTGTTGTGAATTACAACAATCTGTTAACTTTGAAAATGAAACTAATCGATACATCTTTTTATGCCACAAAAAGGAAGACTTCTAATCGTAGATGATAATGAAGAATTGTTATTTGCTTTTCAATTATTTTTAAAATCACACTTTGAATTGATTGATACCATTAAGAATCCTAATGTTCTTGTATCAAAATTAAGAGAGAAGGAATATGATGTTATCCTGCTGGATATGAATTTTAAAGCAGGTATTAATTCCGGAAATGAAGGACTTTATTGGTTAAAGCAAATACTGGATTTCGATAAAAATGCTTGTGTAGTATTTATTACAGCATACGGTGATATTGAGTTGGCAGTTAGAGCTATGAAAGAGGGAGCTGTTGATTTTGTGCAAAAATCCTGGGATGAAAAGCATATTCTATCAACTCTATTGGCGGCTTATCAACTTCGTTGTTCTAAACTGGAGATAAAGAGTTTGAAGTCGAAGCAGAAGAGATTAAATCAGGAAATCAATAAAAACAAAAGCTTTGTAATTGGAAGATCTGCTAAAATGCAAGAGGTTTTTCATACGGTGGATAAAGTTGCCGCCACCGATGCCAATATTCTAATTACAGGAGAGAATGGAACAGGGAAAGAGGTGATTGCACGAGAAGTGCATTTGCGTTCTACGAGAAATGATCAGGTGTTTGTTCATGTTGATTTGGGTGCAATTTCAGAATCTTTGTTCGAGAGTGAATTGTTTGGACACAGGCAAGGGGCTTTTACGGATGCTAAAGAAGACCTGATGGGTAGATTTGAGTTGGCATCGGGAGGAACTTTGTTTTTAGATGAAATTGGAAATGTTCCCTTGCATTTACAAACAAAGTTGTTGACTGTGATTCAACGAAAGGAAGTAATTCCTGTAGG
>JBKDZK010000049.1:0-4896 GCA_047971205.1 Draconibacterium sp. | reverse complement strand
TGTTTGAATGAGGCATATATATTATGTTGAAGAAAAGGTGCTTAGCTAAGGAAAATATACAAACTATGAAAAAAACACTATTAATTGCAGTAGTATTCCTATTGGCGTTAAGTTTATCAGGCTGTTTGGGCGGAGGCTCGGGTGGCAATGGTGAATTGGTTGGGGTGCAAAAAAGACAGCGCTTCAAAGAAATGCAGCCTCACGGGATGGTTTATATTCGCCGGGGGAGTTTCAATATTGGCCCGAGCGATCAGGATGCAAGTAGCGCCGGAGTACCCACCAAAACCGTTTCGCAGGAACCATTTTGGATGGATGATACTGAAGTTACAAATAACGAATACCGCCAGTTTGTTGATTGGGTAAAAGAAAAGATGGCACGCGAAATGCTGGCCGACCAATATCCTGAATTCATGATTACCGAAGACCGGCAGGGAAACCCAATTGATCCGCCGCAAATTAATTGGAAAGAAAAAATCGACTGGGAAGATCCCGATATGAAGATGGCCATGGAAGATCTTTATATTCCGGAGAATGAAAGATTCTTTGGGAAAAAGGAAATCGATGCCCGTAAACTGGTTTTTGAATATTGGTGGGTTGATTTAAACCAGGCCGCCAAACGCAGCAACAGCTATAATTACGAAACGCAACGTTACGAAGGAAACGTTTACAATACCGAGGGAGACCTGGTTCCGATTGAGAACCGTTCTTCTTTTACGATGCGCGACCAGGTGCATGTTTATCCCGATACCTTATGCTGGATCAGGGATTTCACCTATTCATACAACGAGCCGCTTGCTACCCGTTATTTTTGGCATCCCGGTTTTGATGAATATCCGGTAGTAGGTGTTACCTGGAAACAGGTAAACGCTTTTTGTAACTGGCGTACTAAGATTCAGTCTGATTATCTGGAGGAAAGAGGTGAACCTACTTTGATGGAATACCGTTTGCCCACCGAGGTTGAATGGGAATATGCAGCCCGGGGTGGAAAAGATTTCTCCATGTATCCTTGGGGAGGTTACTATACCCGCGACGACAAGGGAGTATTCTTGGCCAACTTCAAACCCTTACGAGGCAATTATGTAGAAGACGGCGGAATTGCCTCCATGAAAGTAGGAAGTTACGATCCAAATGATTACGGCTTGTACGATATGTCGGGTAACGTGGCTGAATGGACAAGTACTGCATACGACGAAGCAGGTTACAACTATTTTAGCGACCTTAACCCTACCTTTACTTACAACGCACGCAAAGATGATCCGCCGGTAATGAAACGGAAGGTAATCAGAGGGGGATCGTGGAAAGATATCTCGCAATTTGTACAGGTATCAACCCGGAGCTTTGAATACCAGGACACAACTAAATCATACGTTGGGTTCAGATGTGTACGTTCAACCTTTGGTGAGGAATTTTAGACTTGTTTGAATAAATTTTATATCATTTCCATTATGAACCTTGGAGAACTTTTTAAAACAAAACGCTGGAAGACTTTCATGGGCTATGTATACGGCTGGGGTGCAGCAGTTGTGCTAATTGGCGCACTTTTTAAACTGGAACACTGGCAGTATTCAGGGCTTTTGCTGACCATTGGACTCTCCACGGAAGCACTGATCTTTTTCCTTTCAGCGTTTGAACCATCAATGGATCAGCCCGACTGGGGAAAAGTGTATCCTGAGTTACGGGAAGATTATGAACTGGCTGAGCTTGAGGAATTGAAGCCGCGGAAAAACGGCTTGGAACAATTGCTAAACGGGTCACAGCTAACTCCTGATCTTTTAGACAGGGTTGGTAAAGGCTTAAATGAACTGAGCAATACTGCACGGGGTATCAGCGATATATCGTCGGCCACGCTGGCAACTGACATGTATGTTAAAAATCTTGGCTCGGCTTCTGAGTCGATGAATACTTTTGCAGAAATCAACAACAGGGCGAACGATTCAATTAACCGCTCAGTAACAACCCTGCTGGATTCTTATGCATCGGCAGCCACTCAGCTATCGACAACCGGAACCAGTCTTTCCGATACGTATAACAAATCAGCCGAAGCTATTTCTCAAGGTTTGCATAACATCGGAAACAGTTCAAAAGAATATGCGACCAACCTGGATAAACTGAATAAAAATCTGAACTCGTTAAATACCAATTTTGAGTCGCAGCTGCAGGATACAAAAGAACAGTTTAAAGCCAGTCAGCAATTCAGCAAAGATCTTTCAGAGATGAACTCCATTCTGACTTCTTCAGTAGACGAGTTAAAAAAGTACAAGGAAAATGCCGAACAACTCAATAAAAACCTGGAAGCATTGAATACCATTTACGGGAATATGTTGGGGGCAATGAGCTATAAAAAATAACAGTCTGAAAGAATAATATGGGAGCAAAAAATTGCCCGGAAACACCGAGGCAAAAAATGATAAACATGATGTACATCGTACTCACCGCAATGTTGGCATTAAACGTTGCGGCAGAGGTGTTGGAGGCTTTCAGGGTGGTTGACTCAAGCCTGTTGCAGACTCTGGAGGCGGTGGATATCCAGAATGCTCAGCTATACGCATCATTTGATCAGGCCTATGCCGAAAACCCAACCAAAGTTGCAGAATGGAAGGATAAAGCCGACGAGGTGAAAGCAAAGTCCAAAGAGATGATCACCTTTGTTTGGCAACTAAAGGACGATATTGTTAAGTACTCGGGAAGTAAGCCAGTGAACGAAGAAAATGTTCTGACCGAAGAAGATTATTTTCATATCACGGTAGCCGGAGATACGGTAGAGCTTGGTAAAGTAGATGACCTGAATGGTCCGTCAGAATATATGATCACCCAAAAACATGCTACCGAGCTGAGGGAAAAAATCGGGGCATACAGGGCCTTTCTGGTTAGCATATTAGGAGAAGATAACGAGGAATTGAAAAAGACGGTTCTGAGTGAGCTAAAAACCGAGGATCCGAAGGGTAATCTTAAAAGCGGAACAGAAAAGAAATCATGGGAATCAGAGCATTTCGAGAATAAACCTCTGATTGCTGTGCTTACACTGCTTTCAAAAATCCAGATCGACGTTAAAAATTCGGAAGCAAACATGGTAAAATACCTGTATTCGGAGATCGATGCAGGCTCCTTTAAATTTAACCGCCTGGGAGCAATGGTATTGCCTAATTCAAACGTTGTGCTGATGGGCGACGAATACACAGCCGATGTTATTTTGGCCGCAGAAGATACTACCCAGCAACCCGAAATTATTATCAACGGTCGTTCTTTCCCGGTAAAAGACGGGAAAGCTACTTATGTTGGCAGCACCGAAAAACCGGGGATGTTTAAATGGAGCGGATTGATAAAATATAAAACTCCGGGAGGAAGTGTTAAGAGTTATCCTTTTGAACAGGAGTACCAGGTAACAGAGCCTACTGTTACCATGTCGGCCACTAAAATGAATGTTTTCTACAAAGGACTGGAAAACCCTTTTGAAGTAAGTGGAGGTTCTATTCCGGTTGAAAACCTTGAGTTGGAAATGACAAATGGGAAATACGAAAAAAGAGGGAATAGTTACTTTATCAAACCTACAGACCTGGATGCAACCGGGAAGAAAACGAAAGTCAGTGTTTATGCCAAAATCAACCGTGATCGCCGGCTGATAGGCACTTCCAGTTGGCGTGTAAAAGAAGTTCCTGACCCTGTTGCTCAGGTGGCTGGTATTTCCGGCGGAAATATTAAAAAGGAAGTTTTAGCCATTCAGGATGGGGTGCTGGCCGTATTGGACGATTTTGATTTTGAATTTAAATATACTGTAACCGAATTTACGCTTGAAACAACGGGGGCGGATGGGTATTCCAATCCATATCCGGTTAAAGGGAACCGGTTTTCAGCACAGCAAAAAGAGGCCCTCA
The DNA here is from genome assembly GCA_047971205.1 of Draconibacterium sp. Taxonomy (GTDB): domain Bacteria; phylum Bacteroidota; class Bacteroidia; order Bacteroidales; family Prolixibacteraceae; genus Draconibacterium. The sequence continues at coordinate 1,024 of JBKDZK010000049.1, read as the reverse complement.
AAAGAGTAAATATAAATACCTGGGTTAATATTACTGATATTAAAGCGGTTGGTGACGATGGCTCTACAAGAAGCCTCGACCCAATCTCGTTAAAAATAAAATAAGAGTATGAAGAAGTTAGCAATTTATTTAGGCATGTTTGTTTTTGTAGTGAGTCTGGCTCAAAAAAATACAAATGCCCAAATTGTAAATGGCGCGTATAAGCAAAACGACATTTATGAAAAGAAACCAATGCCATTGGTTTCAGTGAGAGAGGCTGACGTTTTTTGGTCGAAAAAGTTATGGCGTGTAATCGATTTGCGCGAAAAAGCAAACATCTCTTTGTATTATCCAACAAGCGAAATGGGGGGGCGGGTGAATTTAATCGATTTGCTTTTGAAAGGAATTGAAAATAGTCAGTTGACGCCGTACGATGCAAGGACAGATGATGATTTTAAAGTGCCAATGACCTATACCCAGGTAAAAGAGCTTTTTGGGGCCAAAGCAACAACACAGGAAAAAATCAATTTTGATACCGGCGAGAAGGAAGATGTTGTGGTTCAGGGAGAAGTTCGCTCAACGGAGATCAAGCAATACATGCTGAAAGAAGAATGGTATTTCGACAAACAGACTTCGACCCTGAACGTTCGCATTTTGGGAATTTGCCCGATCCGCGAGTACGTTAGCGAAGGAGATGCATCAGGTCAGATTCGCCGTCAGAAAGTTTTCTGGATTTATTATCCCGAAGCGCGGCCTTTGCTGGCTACCAACCTGACAATTAACCCGGTTAACGGGGCACGTCAGCAATCGTTTGACGATTTGTTTATCAAACGAATGTTTAACAGTTACATTGTAAAAGAATCCAATATGTATAACGACCGTGATATTAGTTCGTACTTAAGTGGTATTGATGCGATGTTGGAATCGAAACGTATCGAAAACGATATTTTCAACTACGAACAGGATCTTTGGGAATATTAATACGGAGAAAAAACATATGCAGCCTTATGGAAACATAAGGCTTTTTTTTGAAACAATAGATATT
>JBKDZK010000048.1:0-14816 GCA_047971205.1 Draconibacterium sp. | reverse complement strand
TAAACTTCAACACATGGTTAGTACCCGCGAATTAGGAGAAATTGCTGAAGGACTGGCAGTACAACACCTCGAAAAACTGGGCTGCCAAATACTGGATCGCAACTGGTACCACGGGCACCTCGAACTCGACATTATTGCCCGCGATGGCGACGAGCTTGTAATTGTGGAAGTAAAAGCCCGCTCGGGCCTGCGCTACGAACACCCTTCGGAAGCCGTTACAAATACGAAAATAAAACGGATTGTTGAAGCCGCTGATGCCTACATCATTCAAAATGACATTGAACTCGATACCCGTTTTGATGTTATCACCGTAATTTTTGTTGACCAAAAAATTGAGCTGGAACATTTCAAAGATGCGTTTTATCCTACCATGTAAACAAAATAACAATCTGCCGCTTCGCCCTTCTTCCATCATTTTTAAGTTATACTTATTCTGCTAAATTTAGGCTTTCAAAATATTTGGTATGAACATCGAAGAAGTCAGGGAATATTGCATGGCCAAAAAGGCGGTAACCGAAAGTTTTCCGTTCAACGAAACCACACTGGTTTTCAAAGTCATGAATAAGATCTTTTGCCTGCTGAGCCTCGACGATATTCGGATCAGTCTTCGGAATGATGCCGAAAAAAACATCGAACTCCGCGCACATTATCCGGCCATTATTCCGGGCTATCATCTCAACAAACAACTTTGGAACACCATCGAACTGAACGGAACCGTACCAACAAAATTATTGTGCGAGCTGATCGATGAATCTTACGAAATCATACTAAAGAGCTTACCTAAAAAAGTACAGGAAGAATATAAAAACTCATAAGCATGTCGAAAATACTATCCCTTTTTATTGCATTATTATTCATCAGCCCCGTCGTTTTAAAAGCCCAGGACGAGCAAGAAAGTTTCACGATTGTAAAAGAAGTAAAACACACCCCCGTAATAAACCAGGGCAGTACGGGAACATGCTGGAGTTTTGCCACCACCAGCTTGCTGGAGTCGGAAATTATGCGGAAAGGATTCCCTGAAACCGATCTTTCGGAGATGTTTTTTGTGTACCACACCTACGAAAACAAAGCAAAAAATTACCTGTTTTTTCACGGAAATAACAATTTCAGTCAGGGCGGACAAGCACACGACGTGTTGAATGTACTGCGGGAATACGGCATGGCAAAATTTGATGCTTTCCCCGGCGAAATGCAGGATGGCCGCTACAAACACCGCGACCTGGCAGCCCGACTAGAATCTGAAGTAAAGGCGCTCAACAAAAAGAAAAGCGACGAGTTTGACGCTTCGAACATGAAAACACTGGAGCCCATTCTCAAAAAAGGAATAGGGAAACTGCCGGAGAAAATTAAAACCGACGATGGAAAACTCACTGCTGCGGATCTACGTGATCATTTTAAGTTGAATCCGGAAGATTACGTTGAACTGACCTCGTACACTCACCACCCGTTTTATCAGCCGTTTGCACTGGAAGTGCCTGACAACTGGTCGCACGACCTGTACTACAATTTACCCATCGACGAACTGATGGAAGTGATGGACCATGCCCTGAACAACGGTTACAGCGTTTGTTGGGACGGCGATACCAGTGAAAAAAACTTTCAGCACAAAAAGGGGAAAGCCGATCTTCCGGAAAAACAAATCGGGAAAGTGGACCAGCAACTTCGCCAGGAAACCTTTTACGACCGCTCAACCACCGATGATCACTTAATGCACCTGGTCGGTATTTCAAAAGACTCCGACAACAGAAAATGTTATTACACCAAAAACTCGTGGGGCCCCGACAGCAATGAATACGGCGGATATTTGCACATGACAGAAGACTACGTACGTTTAAAAACCGTGGCCATTCTGCTCCATAAAGATGCCATTCCGGCGGCCATTAAAAACAAACTCGGACTCTGATTATGCGCGAATTTAAACTCACAGAAGACTACATTGAGCTGGTGAAGCTATTGAAGTTGCTCAGGATTGCTCAAACCGGCGGCCACGCCAAAATAATCGTCGAAGAAGGCGAGGTAATCCGTAACGGCGAACCCGAATACCGGAAACGCGCCAAACTGGTAAAAGGAGATATTATTGAGGTGGCAGGCGAAACTATTAAAGTGATCTGAGCCCTTTTTCAGGAAGCCTCGACAACCAGCATCAGGGCTTCCTGGCGCAGGATGCCTGGTAACTCCAACTGGCGGCGTTCGATGCTTATCAGCCACATTTTAATTTCATCGTTTTTAAGGGTATACAAAACATCGCGGAATTCGTCGATCTGCGCATCGCTGTATGCATTGGCGGCAATGCCTTGGAAACGGTCCAGCTCCTCATCTTCGAAATACACGATCTTTTCCGGGTTTTGCAGCATCTCTTCCACTTCGCAAACCTCGTGAGCCCCGCAGCAGTTGGTCGGGATGTTCACACTTTCTTCCCCCGGAGCCTCTTCCTTGTTTTTTCCTGAAAACTTATTGCTGAGCCAGGTAACAAGGGCAACCAAAAACCCCAGTGCCAGCAGAATTCCGAGTATTATTTTCATGACAATCCTTCAAATTTTTGTACTTGAACAACAATTCAAAAACAGATTTGATTAAAGTCTTTGATTTTTGAGCCCACAAATGTAATTGAATTTTTACGGACAACTACTACCGAAGGCTATTTCCCTGATAATGTTCTTGTTGTATATACAAGCGCTAAGTCATTCGGCCTCCGGCAGCAAAAGAAAAAGGCCGCCGGATACCAACCAACAGCCTTTCACTCCTGACCCAAATAAGGTCTATTTCTGAATATGTACATCCATTTGCGGGAAAGGAATGTTGATTCCTTCTTCAGCAAAGGCTTTGTAAACTTTTTCGTTCATGTCAAAGAAAATTCCCCAGTAATTGGCAGCGTCGGCCCAAACACGCACCACCAGGTTTACCGAACTGTCAGCCAATTCGCTTACGGCAATAAACGGTTCCGCCGGATCATTGATAATGCGGCTGTCGTCTTTTATCAGCTTCAGCAATACTTCTTTGGCTTTGTCAACATTGTCGCCATAGGCTATCCCAAAAACAAAATCAACACGTCTTTTCGCTTCGGCCGAATAGTTCACCATCGATCCGGTTGAAAGTCCGCCATTGGGTATAATGATCGTTTTATTGTCGGGTGTTTTAAGAATGGTGTTGAAAATCTGAATCTCGCTCACACTTCCAGCATGTCCCTGCGCATCAATGTAGTCACCCACTTTAAATGGTTTAAACGCCAGAATCATCACCCCACCGGCGAAGTTTTGCAGTGTGCCCGAAAGTGCCATACCAACCGCCAAACCGGCTGCACCTAAAATGGCAATGAAAGAAGTCATCTGCACTCCCATCATACCAATTACGCTCACCCACAACATAATCTTTAAACCAATTCCGATCATGCTGTTGAGGAATCCGCGCAACGACGGATCGACGTTTCTCTTTTCAAACCGCTTTCTCAAAGCACTGCGAATGATCGAGATCACCCACATACCCACAATCAGGGTTATAATGGCACCAATCAATTTCGGGCCGTACACCACTATCAGATCATAAATCTGTTTCGAAATGTTTTCCAGGTTCTCCATATTTTCCATAAAATGTATTTTTCTGTTTTTTACTGTTTTTTACTAACTCAAACTACAAATTCGTTTAGAGAAAGTTCAAAAAAAAGGGATCCAATTTCTTGAGATCCCTTCTATTCACATAGATTTAAACTAGTTACTCAGATAAATTAACTCACCCCGTAAATAATGGAGAGTGTCGTTTACGCTTCCAAATTTGCTTATTTCCTCATCCTTCACCGAGATATTAAATACACGTTCCAGATAATAAGTAAAAATGGTCCAGTCAACTTTGTCAAACTTCAGATCGTCGATAAATGTAGCGGTCAGGCAGATGTTTTCTTTTGTAACACCTGTTTTCCGCAAAACCCTGTAGAGGTTTCTTCTTATCGATCTCTCTGCCGGAACATCTGTCTTCATATTGCTTTTTTAAAATTCGAACAAATGAATTTTCGGGTCAAAATTATAAATAATCCGTCAGTTCTCTATACTTTTTACGAAATAAATTCATTTTTACTTCGGAACGAGAAACACACCGGGAAAAATTTTCTGCATCACAAGGGATCAGAAGCCAAACGGCTGTATATCTTCAAGTTCAAATAACTCTTACCATGCAGTTCCCCGGCACGCTCGGTCCCCTCCAACGTAAAGTTGAGTTTGCGTGGAATGGCCTCGCTTTTCAGGTTGCCCTCTGCCACCTTAATTTGTACCCTGTTCAGTTTTAGTTTCTGAAATGCATACGAGAGCAGGTTTTGCACACAGGCCCCAATAATTCCCTTCCCTTGCATGGGCTGCGCCAACCAGTAACCGATTTCAGTTTTTTTGTTAATCCAGTCGGTATCCTTAAACCCAACCAGGCCGGCAAACGCCTCGTTGTACCAGATACTAAAAATCTCGTCCTTCACATTTTCCGGCGAGCTGATACTTTCGATAAATAACTCAGTGTCTCTCACCTTTTTTGTGAAATTCACAAAAGGCAGCCATTCTTTCAGGTATTCACGGTCGCGGTCGATGGTTTGAAAAATAACCGGAGCCATGGACGTTTTTACCTTTTCAAGCCTTATTTTGTCATTAATTCGAATGTGTTCCATGGGCTAATTCGCGTAAATCAAGTAAAAAAATCTGCTGTTTGAACGACTTTGTTTCCTCGAATCACCGGACTGTAGTTTGTACTTCCCACTCTGAACCGGCAGGTTTTGCCTGTCGCCCCGGTTGTTTCCAAAATCTCCGATATAAATGTGTTCTTCATCCTGTGTCATCGATTCCCAGTCTTCGTTTCCGGAATTCTCTATTTCAACTTCCATTACCAGACCGCCGCCTTTATCACAGGCGTACAAAACGTTTTTGCCGCCACTGTCGTTAAATCCCCAAAACAGGTCGCGGTACACCAACAACCCGGACATTTCCATCAGCGACTTGGGCAGTTCGGGAATAAACGGCTGAACCTTTGCGGTAGCCGTAACAAACGAAATGTCAGTCTTCGTCCCCTCGCTTCCCTGCGCAAAGCCCTTATTGGAAAAAATCAGGAACAAGATCAACAAATGCAAGAGTATTCTGGTCATCTTTATATCTTTACAGGAATTTTAAGAAGTGGGTCAAGTTAAACAAATTATCATTCAGATGAAGAAGTTCGCCGTTTTAGTGTTCATTTTACTTGCCGGGCTGGGCATCTCGTGCAGCCATGCCAATAAGGCATCGAAAGAAACGCGTGTATTGATTAAAACTGATTTTGGCAACATCACGGTTAAGCTGTACGATGAAACGCCGGAACACAAAAAAAACTTTTTGAAACTGGCCGAAGAAGGATATTACAGCGGCCTTCTCTTTCACCGGGTAATGCAAAACTTTATGATCCAGGGAGGTGACCCGGATTCAAAAAATGCTGCTCCCGGAGCCCGCCTTGGTGCCGGCAACCCGGGTTATACCATTCCGGCTGAGTTTGTCCCCACATACTTTCACAAAAAAGGTGCTTTGGCTGCGGCCCGTACCGGCGGTCCTTCCAACCCGGAGAAACGCTCCAGCGGATCGCAGTTTTACATTGTTCAGGGAGAAGTTTTTACTCCCGGCAAACTGGATACAATGGAAATGATGATGAACAGCCGGGCTAAAAACCAATTTTTTCAGGACCAGTTCAAGGCATCCAGCGAACAGCTTGATGAATTCCGGAAAAACAACGACCAGGCAGGTTTTAATGTCTGTGTTGCCGAAATTCGCGCAAAGGCCGATAGTTTATGGACTACCCACGATAAGCAATCGTTTACACCCGAACAACGCGAAGCCTACACCACCATTGGCGGCTATCCTTCGCTCGACGGGGAATACACGGTATTTGGCGAAGTTGTGGAAGGGCTGGACGTGCTGGATAAAATTGCCGCTGTAGAAACCGACCCGAATAACCGGCCCAAATCAGATATAAAAATGGAGGTAGAGGTAGTAAAATAAGGTATGATCAGATTTAGTTTAATTCTTTTATTCGTTAGTCTTTTATGTTCTTTTTCGCAGGCGCAGTCAACCGTAGTGGAGATTTCCACCAATGTGGGTTCCATGAAATTCAGGTTGTACGACGACACGCCCAAACACAAGAATGCTTTTACTGAGTTGGCCCAACAAGGTTATTACGACGGAACTCTCTTTTACCGCGTCATCCAGAATTTTCTGATCCAGGGCGGTTCCAAAAGCTCGAGAAATGCTCCTCCCGGGAAAAGAATCGGATACGGTGATCCCGACAAAACCGTGGACGACGAAATTCTGTCCAAATACTTTCACAAAAAAGGCTCGCTTTGTGCCCCGCGCCAACCCGACGAAGTAAACCCCTTTAAACAATCCGACATCTCTCAATTTTTTATTGTAAAAGGAAGCGTAATCACCGAAGGAGCGCTCGACACCATGGAACTGGCTGTAAACCGTCCCATCCGAAACAAAATCATCCAAAAATACATGACTCCCGAAGTACGGGAAGAACTCAAACAGCTAAAAGAGGAAAAGAAAGTAAGCGAGTTTCGGGCACTGGCCGACCAGGTTAAAGCCCAGATTGAAACGGAATATGCTCTCGACCCGGATGTTTTGACTTTTTCAGAAGCTCAACGCAAGGCTTACACTACCGTTGGCGGCTACCCCGAACTGGATGGAAAATACACGATTTTTGGTGAGTGCATCGCAGGATTTGATGTGATCGATAAGATTGCCGCATTGAAAACCGACAGCAATAACCGGCCGTACACCGATGTTGTTATTAAAGTAAATATTCTGGATGAATAGAACAGCAGCCATATTTGTGTTAGCCATTTTCCTGGCTGCCTGCGGAGGAAAAGAAAAGAAAACGCAGGAAGTTGAACAAGAGAAAGCAACTCCGCAAACAGAAGCTCAGCAGGACAACAGTGAATGGGAAACAATCCACGCATCGATAGCCACCATTGAATCGTTTGACGGAACACGGATACTGGAAACCGGGCAGGGCTTTTTTGTGGGCGAAAATCTGCTGGCAACCAAGTATTCGCTGGTAAGCCAGGCAAGCAACGTAAAAGTGAAACCTTTCGACGAAGACAAAACATACACGGCAGATAAATTTGTGGCTTTCGACCGTGTCAACGACCTGATCATTCTGCAGGTGGAAGGCATCAAGCGCACTCCGGTCCAGCTCTTCGAAGGAAGCCTTCCCAACTTTACAAAATCGATGTACGTGGCGCCGAAAACAGGTAAAACCATTCAGCTTTTCTCCGGGAAAGTGCTGAATCTGGCCAACGTAAAAGGAAGCAAGCTCTACCGGCTCTCCAATGTGATCAGAAAATCACAGTTTGGCACCCCTATTTTTATCGACAGCAAAAAAGCCATTGGTGTGGCCTATTCTGCAACGGTAGATTTTGAACAGCAGAGTTTCGCCATTCCTGCCATGTTTATTTCCGACATGCTGAAAAAGCAAAAAACACAACCCGAGTCGCTGGCGGCACTAAGCGTAAGCACCAATGCCGAAACAGCCGCAGAAAATGCCAAAATAAAGGGGATTGTGCTTGAAACCGATGCCGGAAACATTACGATCCAACTGTTTAACGAGACGCCTGAATACCGCGACAATTTTATCCGTCTTGCCAAAGAACACTATTTCGACAGCTTACTGATTCACCGGGTCATCTCCAATTTCGGGATACAAAGCGGCGCCGCCGACACACGCTATGCTCAACCCGGCGAAAGTGTGGGCTGGAAAGGACCGGGCTACACAATTCCGGCGCACATCGTTCCCGGATTGTACCACAAACGGGGCATGATCGGGTCACCGCGAAAGCCAGATACACAAAACCAACGCCGCCGTTCCGACGGATCGCAGTTTTACATCGTTTCCGGAAGAAAATATTTCGACAATGAATTGGACGAGCTCGAAAAGGAAAACAATTACCAATTCCCGGCAGAGCAACGCCAGGTGTATAAAACCGTGGGAGGCGCACCGCATCTCGACGGGTCGTATACCGTTTTTGGGAAAGTTACCTCCGGAATGGATGTGGTGGACAAGATTGCCAAAGTGGAGACCGACCGGCGCTGGCGGCCGGTAAAAGACATTCGGATAAAACAGGTACGAATACTAAAATAAATCGGCCATTTCCATCCCGTCCTCCAGCCAGAGGACTTTTAACCCGGTCTCTTTTGCAGCAGCTATGTTCTTTTCCAGGTCATCAACAAACAATGTCTCTCCCGGATTGACTTGCGCCAACTCTAACACTTTTTCAAAAGAAGCCGGATCCGGATTACGCTTTCCAATTTCGTGCGAATAAAAATCCTTTTCAAACAACGAGGGAAACGCAAATCCGTATTTCCTTTCAAAATCGGCATGCATATGCGAAATATGAATGGCATTGGTGTTACTGAAAAGAAAAACCCTGTATTTTTCCCGAAGTTCCTTTAGCGCCTCAACTCGCTTCCGGGGAACATCGCCAATCATGGCACACCAAGCCTTGTCGATCTGCTGATCAGATGTATTCGGGGTGTTCAGAATCTCCCGGACTTTTTGCCTGAATCCCGCAGGAGATATCTCCCCTGTTTCCAATTGATAAAACGCCGGATCGGAATAAGCCTGCTGACGGTTAAGTACATTTCGGTTTAAACCCAGTTCGTGGAATGCCCGGATCGAAGCATCAAAATCAAGGTTCAGCAATACTTTTCCCAGGTCAAAGATTATGTTGCGGATATTCGAGAGGTCTGTCTTCATTTTTTGTCAAATTTATAGACGAACGAAGATAGGCATACGAAGGTATTTTTTAACAATTCTCTCAGACTTTTAAACAATTTTCGCTCAGAAAAACACCCGTTTCTTTTTCCAGTCTGCTTATAAATAAGTTAAAATCAACTCATTTACATAATTTTCCTGATTAAAAATTTGGAAATCTCGCCGCAGAGTCTTTATTTTACCAGCACAAACCCTTATTTTTTATCTTTTTGTTTTTTATTATGGGCAGCTTTTTGGACAAGAGTTGCCCCCTTTTTTGTATATATGCGAAAGAGTTTGCATAAAAGAAATTACAAAGCGACTACTTATTGAGAGAACCATAAAGATCTGAGCAGCGTTGCATAAACACTGATTCAGCCGCCTGAGAGGGCATTTTTTATCGGGAAAATAAAAAATTAATGAATGTATGAAGAGCAGGTTTATTCTGCTCTTTTTATTTATAGTCGGTTAAAAGACAGGAAGCAGTAAACCGAATTGTGTCGGAAAGCGGTGTATAATCAAAATCCAAGGTCCGGGTTATTTTTGATCCGTCGTAGTTATGAAGCTCGTTTCTTCCGGTAGCCACTTCGCGTGTAATGGCAGCTGGTTTTCCTGTAAAAAGACTTCCAACGGCAGCAGCACGCCAGGCAATACCGGTCATAAAATCGGAAGCAAAAACCGAAGGCCGTGGTTTCCCAAGAGCGTCCGCAATCTGGAAAAAGACGTTTTGGTAACTCAGATTCTCCGCATTTAACAGATAACGCTGGTTTTTACATTTCTCAAAATTTTCGGGAGTCATCGATGAAACCATTGCCTGCACCACGTCTCTTACATCCACAAAACCGGTGGTTCCTTTGGTATAGAATTTCATTCCGTCCCAAATGGTTTTAAAAAACTTTGCACTGCCACTTTCCCAGTTTCCGGGGCCAAAAATAATCGACGGGTTAACAATCACCGCATCCATACCTTCTTCTATTCCGCGCCATATTTCGGTTTCAGAGTGAAATTTACTATCCGAGTAAGCCGACATTTTCTTCGAAGGAATCCAGTTGGTCTCTTCGGTAACCGGCTCACCGTTTTCCGCCTTTCCGAGAGCCGCAATCGAACTCACATGGCAAATCTTTTTTACACCATTTGCCAAAGCTGCATTTACCAGGTTGGCCGTTCCTTCCACATTGGAGTGGATCATTTGCTGCCGCTCTTTTTTCAGAAATGAAACAATGGCAGCACAATGGTAAACCTCAGTAACACCTGCCAGAAGCGGTTCCAGGGAATAATAATCCAGAATATCCCCGTTTACCCATTCAACCCGGTCAAACAGCTGCTGTGGATTTTCAACATAACAGGAGAATGTTTTTTTTACCTGCTGAAGGTTGCTTGTTTCCCTCTTTAGTGCACGCACCTTTTTCCCCTGCCTGGTAAGCTCCAAAAGCAGGTGTGCTCCTACCAATCCGGTTCCTCCTGTTACAAATACCATAATAAAAAATTTGGCTAAAGATATAACTTTTAAGTTCCAACTGCCCGACTTATTACTTCGTTCACAAAACAATAATTTGTATTTTTGAAGTATGAATCAGGAAGTTGAAATACGATTCGAGACAAAGGAACAGGCCAACCAACGCCGCATACAAGAAACGCTGGAGCGAAGTCCGCACGAGCGCTTCCTGTTTTTTCTCCAACTTTGTGAAGAAATGCAGTTTTTCCACACACAGGAAATACATCCCAACCGAAAGAAAAACAATTTTGTACTCGAATGAATTTGTCCGAAATCTTCTCAGATAAAATTGAATCCTTTATAAAAGCAGCCAATAAGCATGCATTGAATATGATTTTGGTTGGTGGAGGTGCTGTTAACTTTCACGGGTACCAACGTCATTCTGCCGATCTTGACTTCTGGATTGATATTAGCGAGGACAACTTGCAAAAGCTATTACTGGTTCTCAACGACCTGGGTTATCAGATAAAAGATTTACCCGAAAAGGTAGTACAGGGCGAACAAAATATTTCCATCAAGATAAGCCCTGTTTTCGACCTGGAGCTTATCACTAAATTTAACCCGGGAAAAACCTTCACCGAAGCGCTAAATAACTGCAATACAGTTTCTAAAGATGGAATAAGCTACAACGTTCTAAGCTTTGAAGACCTGATAAGCAGCAAGATTACTTCCGAAAGAATAAAAGATAAAATGGATATTGCAGAATTGCAGCGAATTCGCTTGAGCAAAAAAAGGGAAAACTAGCTATTCCTAGGAGTAATGGCTTTTGCGCCAAATTCCTTTGCTCCGAGAGCACTGATGTGTACCTTGAAAATCCCTACATTCTTAACCGCCGGTGTTCCAAATTTAAATTCGCGGTCGCTGTATTGCTTCATCAGCAGTTCGAGGCAGCGGTACTTCTCGTCAAAATCGTCGATAAACTCCACCGTTCCTTCCAGTACCACCGATTTCGATTTCACCCGGTAACTGCACCCCACCTGAACGTCCTGCCAAGCCAGTTCTTCTCCCAGTGTCCAGTTAATGCAAACGTTCGGATTTTTCTGAATGCTTTCCCACATGCGGCCTTTCGGTGCCGAATGCAAAATGACCACCTCCCCGTCCAAGGCAAAATTCATGGGTAACACATACGGTTTATCGTCCACCGACATGGCCAGGTAGCAGGTCTTGCAGGCACGAATCACCTCTTCAATCTCGTCTTTTTTCTCAATATTATATGTTCGCATTATCCGGTCAGTTTATTATTCGGTTTCCCAACTGGGTCGAGAGAGACTTTTCAACCCGTTTCAGGTTCATATACATGGATTGCTCTTCAATTACCCGTTCAAAATCCCCGGCGGCATTTGCCTCATCAATTGCTTTTTCAATTCCCGACAACATGGCTTTTACCTTGCTCAGTTTGTATTCGTTTACAATACGCGGAATCAGCAAATCCAGAATATCCTCCTCTTTTTCGGTAAAGGCACCGGCTTTTGTCCAGCGCTTACTTTCAATGTATTTGTCTGAAAGCAAATCGGTGGCCAGCTTACTTACCTCCCCGTTGGGGTGATAAATAAAGTATTTCCACGAATCGAAGGCTTCATTTTCAATATTGTCGGCCATTTCGTAAAAGATCTTCTGAAACAAAGGGTTTTCTGAAACCAATTCATCTTCTTCGATTTCAGCCACCATAAAATCTTTCACGGAAACCGCTACTTTTTCGTCGCTGTCTTTTTCCTTGAAATAAATGAGGGCATTGGCGTATTTTAACAGAAAGCGTATAAATTCCAGTTCCTCCGTTTCAAAACCGGAAGGTACTGGTGTCGCCGTAATGGCAACTTTCGGTGCCGGACGTAACTGTTGTTCCCTTGTCTCCCGTTTTTGAAAATCGTCGTTTTGCTTCTGCTTCTGTTTACGCACCTCGTTGTACAACACTTCCTCGTCTACCCCCAGCAGGTTGCTGCAATCTTTGATGTACACCGAACGCGTAATCGAATCGGGAATAACAGCCACCGAACGGATCACATCGCTGATCAGCCGTGCACGGGCGATCGGGTCATTCTCGGTGTCCTTCATCAAAAGCTGTGTTTTGAAGCGGATGAAATCGGTTTCGTGCTCCTTTATGTACTCCAGAAAAGCACTGGCTCCCATTTTCTTGGCAAACGAATCGGGATCTTCGCCATCGGGCAAAAGCAATACTTTTACGTTCATCCCCTCTTCCAGCACCAGGTCGATCCCGCGCAGCGAAGCTTTGATTCCCGCTGCATCGCCATCATAAATAATGGTTATGTTGGGCGTAAACCTTCTTACGAGCCGGATTTGTTCGGCAGTAAGCGCGGTTCCGGACGAAGCCACCACGTTTTCAATACCCGCCTGGTGCATCGACAAAACATCGGTGTATCCTTCTACCAGGTACGCTTTTTCGGTTCGTGTCATTTCACGCTTCGCCTGGTAAATGCCGTACACCACCTTGCTTTTGTGGTAGATTTCCGACTCGGGCGAATTGAGGTACTTGGCCGTTTTCTTATCATCTTTCAGAATACGGCCCCCAAAAGCAATTACCCGGCCTGCGAGGTTGTGAATCGGAAAGATCACCCTTCCCGCAAAACGGTCGCGTAACCAGTCGTCGCGCTTGATGGTAAGTCCTGTCCTCTCCAGGAAATCGATCTTATACCCTTGTTTGAGTGCGGCATCTGTAAACGGTGTTTTTCCGTCGGGAGCATAACCTACCTCAAACTTTTTCATTGTTTCGTCGCGAAAACTGCGTTCCCTGAAATAACTCAACCCAATGGTACGTCCTTCGTTTTCTTCCCACAAAAAGCGGCTAAAAAACTTCTGTGCAAAACCCGAAACGATCATCAAACTTTCGCGTTCGTCTTTTAACTGTTTTTGCTCTTCGGTTTCCTCCTCCTCTGCAACCTCGATGCTGTATTTTTTGGCCAGCCATTTGAGTGCCTCCGGGTAACTCAAACTCTCGTGTTCCATAATGAAGTTCACGGAGTTACCGCCCTTTCCGCAGCCAAAACACTTAAAAATGCCCTTAGCCGGCGAAACCGTAAACGAAGGTGTTTTTTCGTTATGAAACGGACACAATCCCAGCATGTTAACACCCCGTTTCCGAAGTGTTACAAACTCGGATACCACGTCCGAAATCTCGGCTGCATCCAGTATTCGCTCTATGGTAGCATGATCGATCACGAATGCAAATGTAGAGATTTCAAATTAAGATTCAGGTTATTTTTATGAACACAGGAAATTGTATTTTTGAATGAAAGAAAAAGACGATCCTCTAAATGAAAAAGAAACTGACAGTACTTTCCGGGGCGGGCATGAGCCAGGAGAGCGGATTAAAGACCTTTCGCGACATGGGCGGACTGTGGGAACAATACGATGTTACCGAGGTGGCCTCGCCCGAAGCCTGGGAACGCGACCCCGCGCTCGTACTTCGTTTTTACAACCAGCGCCGGAAGCAACTTTTTGAAGTGAAACCCAACGCCGGCCACCTTGGAATTGCCGGGCTCGAACAGTGGTTTGACGTGGATGTGGTAACCCAAAATGTGGACAACCTGCACGAACGCGCCGGAAGTTCCCGCGTTTTGCATCTGCACGGCGAACTGATCAAAGCCCGGAGCACCATCGATCCCTTCCTGGTTTACGAGCTCGACCACCGGGCCCTCGATTTGGGCGATTTGTGTGAAAAAGGCAGCCAGCTCCGCCCGCACATTGTGTGGTTTGGTGAAGCAGTGACTGAAATACCCAAGGCCATCCGGATTGTTGAGCAAGCAGATATCCTGGTGGTTATTGGTACTTCGCTGGCTGTTTACCCGGCGGCAGGGCTGGTGAATTATGTACAAAAAGGTACTCCCATTTTTGTGATCGACCCGGGAAAACCAGCCGTTCACCAACCCAATGTTTTTTACATTCAGGAAAAAGCGGGCAAGGGAGTCGAATTGCTACAGAAAGAACTCAAAAAATTAATGTAACTTGGCACTAATGAACAGAACTTTACTCATCCTATTTTTTCTGCTGTTTGCCAACATTGCTTTTGCGCAGCGTTTTGATGCAGGCCTGATTGTCGGGTTCAACGGGACCCAGGTGGAAGGTGACGCGTTTAAAGGCTACAACAAAATGGGAGTGCTGGCGGGCATTTTTGTACAAACCGACATAGCACCGGCCATTTCTGCCGGGATGGAAATCAAATACTCGCAAAAAGGATCGCGCAAAAGATACGATCCCAAAAAACCGGAAGTGGAAAAATACATCATGCGGCTTGGCTACATTGATATCCCGCTGTTTCTGTCATTTCGCACCAACGACCGAAGCGTGATTGTCGGCGGTATATCTCCGGGAGTTCTGATCCATTCAAAAGAAATAGGCTCGTACGGCGAGTTCCCCAAAGAAGACCAACACCCCTTCAACACCTTCGACCTGCAACCTTTTGTTGGCTTTCAGTTCGATTTCCTGGAACGGGCTGCTGTCGATCTGCGCTTTGCCTTATCGGTAGTGCCTACGCGCAACAAACCCGAGGGAACCACTTCGTACTGGCTCAACAACCAGTTCAACAACGTCATTTCACTGGCGCTGTATTACAAGCTTTAAT
>JBKDZK010000047.1:0-2422 GCA_047971205.1 Draconibacterium sp. | reverse complement strand
CCCCTATTTCCCTGATCATTTGCAAATCGGTTTCGTGCTCCAGGTTGCTTAGTGCACTTCCTTTTTGCCACCAGTCCTGGTGACGGCAAACCCCATACATCGGCACTTTTTTGCCGTTCAGATACATTCCGTCGTTGGTCTTCAATTCAAAATGCCTCAAGCCCAAAGGTTGTATAATTTCATCAACAACTTCGCCTTCCGAAAGAATTTGTACGACTGTTTTATACAGATGCGGATCTTCGAGCCCCTGCCACAAGTGCGGCTTTTTTATGCTAAAATGCTGTTCGAAAACCTGGCGTCCTTGCGGCAAAACACGAACCGGCAAGCTGTACTCAGCCTTTTTATCCCCGTTCTGTTCATACAAAGTAGTAAGAATTGTTACTTCCCGCGACTCTTTGTTTTTGTTTTCGAGTTTTGTTTTGATCGTTACATCGGCCGATTTTGACGTTACATTTTTTTGAGTGATATACACCCCGGGCGAAGCGTAATCTGTTACGGCAATGTTTACCTTGTCTGTAATTATCAGTTCTACAGGACGGTAAATTCCGCCGTAAACTCCGAACAAAGTGTGGTTGATCGGAATCACGTCAGGGCGCGATGCATTGTCAACCTTTACGATTATCTCGTTTGGTTCGTCCGGCTTTAGTAAAGCTGATATTTCTATCGCAAAAGCGCCATAGCCGCCTTTGTGTTTTCCGGCAATTGAATTGTTTACGTAAACTTCGGCAACAGCCGCCACACCCTGAAACCTTAAAAAGAAACGTTTTTCATTGAGGCTGACATCGGGAGTATATTGCTTTTTATAATAGGCTGCTCCCGCATAAAAAATATTCTTTTTCACCTGCATATCCTCGGCATTCCAGGTATGAGGGATGCGCACTTGCTGCCATTCCTCGTCAAATGTTTTCGGAAAGTTATCGGCTTTCTTAAACAACCAGTTATCGTTAAACGAAATTACCTCGCGCGCGCCAAGCGGAGATGCAAAAAACATCCCGGCAAAAGCGAGGATCATTACCATTCTTTTTATGAAAGATAAACTTAGCATAGCTATTTAATTTTTCTGAATTAATCAACCAATTTGTAAACTTCTGACCCTGCCAGCAAAAATGCACCAGTGCCATAAACGGCCGTCATATCCTCTGTAACCGATTTCGGATCGGCGCCAATAGGCTGCACCCAGCCCAGTTTCCCGTCGTCTCCAATCATTGCGGTCAGTGTACTCCACGATTTCAGTAAGCGGGAGAGATAAATATCTTTGTCGAAATAGCCCTCATTAATTCCATAGGCCAGCGCGTAGGTAATCAAGGCCGTGGCGCTTGCTTCGGGTGCCGGGTAGCTTTCGGGATCGAGCAAACTGGCATGCCATACACCGCTGGTGTCGGCCAATTCAACCAGCCGCGAAACATGTTCGCGCAGTAAGTCCTCGTAAAAGCTGCGATAGGGCGAATCAGCTGGCAAAGTTTTCAGAATCTTCACCGTACCTGCGGCCACCCATCCGTTTCCTCTCCCCCAGAATATTTTTTCTCCGTTTTGTTCGCGCTTTTCAAAGTAGCTTTTATCCCTGAAAAACAAGCTTTCCTCTTTATCATACAGGGTGTCGCAGGTTCGCTTGAATTCGGTATCCATAAACGCCAGGTATTTTTCATCTCCTGTTATCGAAGCCATGCGGGCATAAACGGGCGGTGCCATAAATAAGGCATCACACCACGACCACCACTTCTTTCCCTGCAGCTCTTCGTGAAAGTTTGAGATTACCCAATCCAGCCTTTGCTGCGTAGGGATTCTCATATTTTCGTTGTTATTTTTTTGGGATATTTCCAGAAACATTTGTCCGATGCAAAACTCATCGGCATGATACAAGCTATAAGCCGGCATGTCAACAAAGTTCTCAGAAAGTTCCCATCGGCACTCTGAGCCAATCTTGTTCAGCCAGCTGTAATATGTTGAACTGCTATCGGACATTTTGGCCCACTCTTCTACGCCGGTAAAAAAAACGGCATTGGTCCAGGCACCTATCCCGTAATCGTGCAAATATCCGGGACTACCTTCTGTTGCATAATCAAAATGGTTTATTTGCCAGTCTGCTACTCTTTTCATCACGTTTTTCACCAAAGCTTTCTGTGAATGGGTTGATTCAGAGGGAGTACAGGCAGTTATCAAAAAAAAGATAATCAGAAAAAACAGTGAAGTATTAAAATGTCTCATTGTCAATAAATTAATATCGGCACCATGATACAACGGTTAAACCGCTTGTAGCAGTAAAACAAGGGTCTTTCAGTGCCTTTATCAAAAAAGTTGTCCGGCACAAAAATATTTTTGGCCCCCATGTGGCTATTACTCTTTTAACTATTTCTTTTATCATTTTGATGCACATTCCTGTACTAAAGCTCTTTCAGGCGTAAACAGCAGAAAGGTAAACTGA
>JBKDZK010000046.1:0-5889 GCA_047971205.1 Draconibacterium sp. | reverse complement strand
GTTACTTACTCCATGTGCCTGGGGCAGGGTACAACCAGCCTTTATTTAGCATTAATAAATCCTTTTGGCTCAGCTGGTGTTAATTCGTGGATTATTGAAAAAACTGTTGGTATGCTTAATTATTCAATAGTACAGAGCGGCAACAACCTATTTGTGAACCCTGAGAGACTGGGTGGCGGCCAGTTTACGGTACAGGCGCAAAACAGTTGCGGCATAAGTTCACCAATTGTGGTTCACCTTAATATAACCACCTGTGACGGCGGTGTGTGGCCAATCGACCCACCGGGATTGCCAACCAATTTGTCAATATCTCCTAACCCTACCAGCGGCGAAACCACGCTTAGTATCGAAACCAATTCAACCGAAAAGGCTTTTGCCGAAACCACCGAATGGGACCTGGAGGTGTACGACAATATGCAAAGCCAGAAGCTGAAAAAACAGAAATTAAAAGGCAGCAGTGCCACCATTAACACCCAAAGCTGGAAAGAGGGAGTTTATATGGTACGCGTAAAATACAAGGATGAGATGCTTACCGGTAAGCTGGTGGTGAAGAAATAGGCCCCTCCTTGCCTCCCCAAAGGGGAGGAATAGAAACTGCATGGACCTTCAAGGTTTTGAAAGCCTTGAAGGTCTTAACAGCAGGAATAAAAAACGGCCCACCGGAACTTTCCGAAAATGAGAATTGAACCGAAAACAAGCGATTATGGAAATTCGAAAAATTGATTTGAGCCGTTTGCGCAACGAAGAACACTACAGTTTTCACAACGAAACAAACGATCTGGTTGTCAGGTTTACTGGCGAAGCGCTGGGCGTTCAGCGGCTTTACCCGGCTTACGAAGGTTTTATAAAAGAGCTGAACAAGCGCGTTGAGAAATACAACAACACAGTGGAACAGCGCAAAGGCCGTAGCAAAAAAGATGAGCCGGAAGTGATTTAGTACCTTTTGCTAAGCTTTTCCAAAGTTTGAAACTTTGGAAAAGGTCGCAAAGAAAAGAGCCGTTCCTTCAAATAAAGAACGGCTCTTTTTTGCAAATGCCCCAAAACAACATTGTTAATAGCACATTACCAAAGCCCCGGAAAGGGGTCCTTGTTTCGCAGAACTGTTTCATTGTTGTATCTTTGTCCACAATGAACTGCAAAAACATTAAAAGTCACGAAAGAAGAAACGAGAGGGTATTTACTGCCTTCAACTTAGTTTTCCGAAATCAGCTCGATAAATTCATCCCACCGGGCTGCTAATCTTCCCCTGCTTTTATTTACCCCCTTCCGTTTTTTATTAATCTACTAGTATTATTTTATGGTTTTAAAACTTAAAATGGTATTGCTGTTTATGGCAATGCCGGTTCTTTCAATGTTTGCCCAGGACAAGCCTGAGCTTCATGTTGGCGGTGCGCTCCGCTTTAATTACAACCTGTCGTCGTGGAAAGAAGGACAGAAAAAACGCGGCGGCGATTTTGGCTACGATGTTTTTCGCATCAACGCCAAAGCCAGCTACAAAGGTGTAAAACTCAACGCTGAATACCGTTTGTATTCAGAAGGTTTTGGCGGAGGAATGCTAAAACAAGGCTGGCTGGGCTACGACTTTACGCCCGAAAACAACCTTCAAATCGGATTAACACAAGTTCCGTTCGGCATTACCCAGTACAATTCGCACAACTGGTTTTTCAGCCTGAATTATTACATGGGCCTGGAAGACGACCACGATATGGGCCTGAAATACACACACAACGGCGAAGAATGGCTGTACGCGGTGGCTTTCTTTAAAAATGCCGAAGAACTGGGCTTCGGAAGCAATTCCGATGTTTCCGACAGCCGGTATTCGTACGATGTGGGTTCATCGGGCGACGGGCTGTACCGCAACAAGGAAATCAACCAGCTGAACCTGAAAGTAGCGCGTAAATTCGAAGGCAACAACAGCCATCACATGCTGGGAGTTTCGGCACAGTACGGAGGCATTTACAACCTCGACACCGAGAACACCGGCGACCATTGGGCATTGGCGGGCCATTACGAATTAACGGCCGGAAGATGGAACGCAAAAGCACAGGCTTCGAAATACAAGTACAATACTGAAAATCCGGCTGGTCAAACAAACGATGTAATTGCCATGACAGCCTACGGTGCTCCTTACCTGGTTGCCGCTGAAGCCACCACTTACACGCTGGGCGTGGCTTATTCGCTGCCGGTTGAATGGGGCCCCATTTCGAGCCTGCAATTTTACGACGACTTCGGGTATATGGACAAAAAGCTGAACGATTTTCATGACTCATACATGAACGTAACCGGTGTTTTAATTACGGCCGGTAATGTTTATACCTACATAGACGCTGCACAGGGGAAAAACCAGCCATGGCTCGGCCCCGTGTGGACCGACGCACTGGCTGCCGGCACACCGAATGCCGACTGGGAAATGCGCTTTAACATCAATATCGGGTACTACTTTTAATTCAAAACGCGGAGTTATGTCAGACAAAAGAAAAACAAAAATTCATGTGGAGAATTTGACGCTGATTTTTGGCAAACGAAAACAGGAAGCGTTAAAATTACTTCAGCAGGGAATTTCGAAAGACGAAATCCTGAAAAGAACCAAATGTACGGTTGGGGTAAACAATGCCAACCTTGAGATTAAAGAAGGCGAGATCTTCGTTATCATGGGTCTGTCGGGCAGCGGAAAGTCAACCCTGATCCGTTGCCTGAACCGCCTGAACGACCCTACTTCGGGAAAAATTTTTATCGACGATTTTGACATAACCCGCGAATCGAACAAAGAACTGCTCGAAACCCGACGCACCATAATGAGTATGGTTTTCCAGAAGTTTGGCCTGCTGCCGCACCGCACCATCCTGGAAAATGCAGCCTTTGGTCTCGAAATCAGGGGTGAAGAAAAAGAAAGCCGCGAAAAGAGAGCCATTCAGGCGCTGGAAACCGTTGGGCTGAAAGGCTACGAAGCGCAATTTCCGTCGGAACTGTCGGGCGGAATGCAGCAACGCGTAGGACTGGCCAGGGCACTGGCCAACGATCCCGAGGTTTTGCTGATGGACGAGGCGTTTTCGGCACTCGATCCGCTGATTAAATCGGACATGCAGGACGAGTTGCTCCAAATTCAGAACAAACTGCACAAAACCATCGTGTTTATCACCCACGACCTGGATGAAGCCATCAAAATCGGCGACCGCATTGCCATTATGAAAGACGGTGTGGTGGAGCAGATCGGAACTGCGGAAGACATACTCACCAACCCGGCCAGCGATTACGTGGAAGCGTTTGTGGAAAAAGTGGATCGCAAATCGATTATTACCGCCGAAACGCTAATGTTTAAAAAGAATACGGTGGTGGAAATCAACAAAGAAGGCCCCAAGGGAGTATTGCGAAAAATGCGTTCGGTGGGGCTCGATATCCTGCCCGTGGAAGACGACAGCAAGAAATTTCTGGGCTACGTGTGGGTGCACGACATACTGAAGCTGGAAAAAGCCAAAGAAATCACCATCGAAAAAGCCCTGAAAACCGAAGTGCCCAGTGTATATAAAAATTACACCGTGGAAGAAATGCTTCCGCTGATTACAGGTATCCGTTACCCCGTTGCGGTGGTGGACGAAGACTCGGGAAGGCTGCTGGGGATTGTTTCACAAACCTCGCTGATTATCGAAGCCACCCGCTACGAAATGGATGAAGTAATGGAGTTAAAAGAAAAAGCAAACGAAATCTGATATGGAAAAGTTAATTGACATAGGAAAATATATCGAGATCGGAATCAATGCCCTCGAAGAAAATTTCTCTGGGCTTTGGGGAGCAATCGACAATCTTATTTCGTGGACCGTAGACAGCATCAACAGTGTTTTTCTGATCCTTCCGTTTTATGTAATTATTGCCCTGGTCACCATCGGAGCCTATTATGCCAAAGCCGGGAAAAAAGCCTTTACCAAAGAAGGAGCTAGCAAAGCCGCCGGGATGACCGCCTTTGTTATCGTGGGCTTGCTGCTGGTATGGGCCATGGGCTACTGGAAAGAAGCCATTCAAACCACTACCCTGGTGATTGTATCTACGGTAATTGCCTTAATTTTCGGGATTCCGCTGGGCATATGGTCGGCGCGCAGCAACACGGCAAACGCTATTATCCGGCCCATCCTCGACCTGATGCAAACCATGCCGGCCTTTGTTTACCTGATTCCGGCCATCTTCTTTTTCAGTGTGGGCAATACCCCGGGAGTGATTGCCACCGTGATTTTTTCGCTGCCTCCCGCCGTTCGCCTCACCAGCCTGGGAATCCGCAATGTTCCGTCGGATGTAATCGAAGCCGGTTATGCCTTTGGTGCCACCGAAAAGCAAATCCTTTTCAAAATACAGTTGCCGCTGGCCAAAACAACCATCCTGGCCGGTATCAATCAGGTGATCCTGCTGGCCCTGTCGATGGTGGTAATTGCCTCTATGGTAGGTGCCAAAGGACTTGGAAGCATCGTTTACCAGGGAATCCAGCAAAACAATATTGCCAAAGGTTTTGAGGCCGGACTTGGGATTGTAGTCCTGGCCATTATCCTGGACCGCATTACACAATCCATTGCAAAGAAATAGTAATCATTAAAAAAATAAGTTATGTTGAAATGTAGAAAATTTGGAATTCTGATGGTGGTGGTAGCACTGGTAGCAGCTTTTACCTCGTGCACCAACAGCGGACAGAAAAAAACAAGCAAAACCGCCGAAAAGCAGGTGAGTATTTTATACCCCAACTGGGCCGAAGGAATTGCCTTTACCAACCTGGCGCAGGTCGCCCTCGAAGCACACGGATACAAAGTAGAACTCACCAACCTGGAACCCGGCCTTATTTACGGCGAGTTGTCCAAAAGCAATTCGAAAGGCGATGTTTTCCTCGACGCCTGGCTGCCCAACACCCACAAGGATTACTGGGCCGATTACGGCGACAAACTGGTAAAACTGGGCGAAGCTTTTAGCGGCGGAACCACCGGGCTGGTAGTGCCATCGTATGTTGATATTAACTCAATCGATGAATTAAATGCCAGTAAAGACCAGTTTGACGGCGAAATTATCGGCATCGGAAGCGGGGCGGGTATTCATGCCAACACCCTAAAAGCCATTGAGGCCTACAACCTCGGTTTCGAACAGGTAACATCGAGCGGCCCGGCCATGGTTGCCAGCCTCGACAAAGCCGTAAAGAAAAAAGAGTGGATTGTGGTAACCGGATGGAAACCGCATTATATGTGGGCCAACTTCGACCTGAAATACCTGGCCGATCCCAAAGGCGTTTACCCGCAGGACGTTTGCGCCATTATTTCGCGTCGCGGTTTTGCGGAAGATAAACCGGAGGCTGCTAAATTCTTTCAAAACTTTAACCTGGAAGAGCAACAACTGTACGCACTGATGGCTGCCATTAAAGCCGACGGAGAAGAAGCCGGTGCCCGAAAGTGGTACGAAGCCAACAAAGCCCTGGTAGATGCATGGTTTAAGTAAATCCCGACACTTCGGTAGAAAATAACATTTAGTGCTGTTATTAACCCGAAAACTTACACTGCAAAGAGAACCGTTCCCCAAAAAAGGAACGGTTCTTTTTTTACCCCGCTCCCGCACAAATCCTTTTGCATGCTTTCCTCCCACTGCGGCAAAACACATTGCGGGGCACGCAACCTTTTATTATTTTAAACATCTGTTAATCAAGCGAACTAAAACTACCTGCCATGAAAAACGACCCGTAGCACAGCCAGAAAAATGAACTACCCCGCCGCAGAGCAGCGGGGTATCGGAACACTACCATAAAGCTAGTGTGAAGATTTCTTAATAGTCGAATTAATGTTATATTTGTCCTATGGCAAGGACAGGACGAAAATTAATACTAAGCGAGGATGACCGAAAGACCTTGGTCGTCACATCAAGGGCGCA
>JBKDZK010000045.1:0-4944 GCA_047971205.1 Draconibacterium sp. | reverse complement strand
CCGTTTCATCCTTGTCAACCTATGCTTTTTTCAGACGGGTCAGCAGCTCTGTTCCTTCTTCCACTATGGTAAGGTCGGCTGTAAAATCGGTATCCAGCACCGAATCGAATCCGAGCCGCTTCAAAGCTGCCACCATTTTTTCGGTAACACTTTCACCCGGCTCCATCCCTAGTTCTTCGCCTAAACCAACGCGCACGGCAGGAGCCGTTTGTACAATAACATGTATGTTTGGATTGGCAATGGCTTCCCAAACCTCTTCGATGTAGTTTTTCTCCACCAGCGCTCCGGTAGGACAATGGTTTACACACTGCCCGCAATTGGTACATACCACATCGCGCATCGCCTTTTCAAAAAACGTGGTGATCTTCATCTGGTCGCCTTTGTGTGCCACGGTAAGCGCATTTACTCCCTGTAACTCGGCGCAGGTACGAACGCAACGCTGGCAGCGAATGCATTTACTGTCGTCTTTTATAATGGACGGCGAATACATATCGATCGAAAACTTTTTCAGCGGAACCAGCTCAATAAATTCCTGGGTCATAATTTTATACTCCGACGCCAGGGTTTGAAGCTCGCAGTTTCCGTTTCGGTAGCATTTGGTACAATCGGCATTGTGCTCGGCCAGTAAAAGTTCGATGATCTGTTTGCGCGAGTTTCGCACTTTCAGGCTATTGGTAAGAATTTCCATTCCGTCTTCGCAAGGTGTAGCACAAGCTGCCGACAATCGTTTTTGTCCGACTACCTCCACCATACAAACGCGGCAGTTTCCGGCCACACACAAGTCTTTGTGGTAACACAAAGTCGGGATCTTTATCCCTTCTGATTCAGCTGCGTCCAGTATGGTTTCACCCGCTCCTATTTCCACGGGATATCCATTGATGGTTATATTGACTTTTTTACTCATTTTGATGTTCCGTTTTGGTTAATAGATCATTTCTTCGCGAAAATTTTCGACAATGGAAGAGAACGAATTGGCCACCGACTGCCCCAAGCCGCACTTGGCGGTGTACTGCATGGTTTCGGCCAAACGCAGCAATTTATCGAGATAGGCAGCCGGTTTATCGCCCCGCTTAACGGCTTTTATTCCCAGCAAAAGCTGCTGGCAGCCCACCCGGCAGGGCGTACACTGCCCGCACGATTCTTCCCGGAAAAATTCCAGGTAATTGTCCAGTACATTGAACATCGACCGCGAACTGTTGAAAAGCATCATCGATCCTCCGGTTGGCAGAGAAATTCCGGTGAGTTTGCCTTTAAACCCAATCGCAGCGTCTTTGAATTTTTTGCGCGGCACCAAAAAACCGGAAGCTCCGCCTACCTGCACCGCTTTGGTATCTCCGTCACCAAATTCATACACAAAATCCTGAAGGCTCATTCCCAGTTCCAGCTCGTAAATTCCGGGTTTGGGAGTATCTCCTGAAACTGAAAACAGTTTGGTCCCGCGGGAATACTGCACTCCGAGATCGTAGAATTTTTTGGCGCCGTATTTAAATATGGTAAAGGTGTGTACAAGCGTTTCCACATTATTGATCACCGTTGGCTTGCCCTGGTAACCCGACTGAGTGGGGAACGGAGGCTTGTTCCGGGGTTCTCCGCGCTTCCCTTCCATCGATTCCATTAGTGCGGTTTCTTCTCCGCAAATGTAAGCACCGCTGCCCATAAAAACTGTTATTTTGAAATCGAGCTTGATCTCCCGGCAGTAGTAGTCAAACTCATCGATCACTTTTTCCAGCTCTTCCTTTAAAAACCTGTATTCGCCCCGCAGGTAAATAAAACCTTCCCGGGCGCCGGTAATATAGCCGCAAATGGCCATTGCCGTAAACACTTTGTACGGAACACGCGAAAGAATCTCACGGTCTTTAAAAGTTCCCGGCTCTCCCTCATCGGCATTACAAATCACGTATTTGTCTTCCGACTCGGCTTCCGAGGTCAGTTTCCACTTTAACCCCGTAGGAAAACCGGCTCCGCCCCGCCCTTTCAGTTCCGAACTGATTAGCTCGTTGATCAGATCACGGGGGCTCTTCTTTATAGTGTTGGAAAGCACTTTCTCCCAGTCGTTCTCATTTCTGAAAATGAAATCGACACGTTTCAGTTGGTGTGAATTTGCCATGGATGTAATTTTAGTGGTAACCGTTATTGCCATTCTGTTTCATATACTCTGAAAGTATTTCGCGTACTTTCTCCGGCGTAAGCTCCGTATAAACCTCGTCGTTGATGAGCATGGCCGGAGCCATGTGGCACCAGCCCAGACAGTTGGTTTCCAGGAGCGTGAACTGATGATCGGGGGTTGTTTCCCCCAGTTTGATTTTCAGCATGTCCTGGATGGCAAACAGTACCTGGTTTTTCCCTTTCATGGCACAGGTAATGGTTTTACACACCCTGATGGTGTACTTTCCGGTTGATTTGGTTTCGAGAAAAGAATAAAAAGTGGCTGTTCCATAAACATCGGCAGCGGGAATGTCCATCTCCCGGGCAATCTCGATCATCGATAACTCGGAGAGGTAATTTTCTTTCTCCACCACTCCTTGCATAATCGGCAAAAGACTTTCTCTTTTGCGTCCGTGGATATCAGCCAGGTCTTTGACTAAAGTTTGGATCGGATCCATGAGATAAGTTTTTGGTTGTAAAATGGCTATTAGTTGTTATTGTTAAGCAGAGCGCCCGAAGAGGCTGGATCAGTCGTTGAAAGTTGGTTGATTTTTTTACGATTTCTAACAATCGCTCTCTAACAAAAATAAGGAGGTAAAAACTAAAATAACAGAAGTTTCATCCTGTAATATAATGTTATTCAACAGATTTAGCGATTTAATCCACAAACAACGCAGATTTGGCCCAATAAACTAACATTTATCATGTGAACATATGTTATACAATATATTTTCTGAACGCGTCTGTCTATGTAGTCTAAATAAGCCTCGAAAAATTAAGGATTTTTTAATCTTTAATGTCAAAATCAGCCTTCGTATTCGGTTTTTTTTGTTTAATTTTAGAGAGCCAGAAAACAAGAAAACAATACATCATGAAAACAGTTATCCTCACCAATGTCATTTTTATCTTATGGCTATTCCCTAACTTAAGCCGGGCGCAGGTTGTGACCGTTTCGGGATATGTCAATAACAGTACAAACGGAGAAGCCATTGAGAATGTAAGCATCCTGGAATCCAACTCAGGAATTGGCACCATCTCAAACAAAAACGGATTTTACCGGCTCGTTTTACACGGAAGCGACATTCAGCTGAAAATTACAACCGATGGGTTTAAAGACTTTACCCAGCAGCTTGCGTTAAGCTCTGATACCATATTGGTTGTAAAACTCGAACCCAAGGCTGATGACAAACGTCGCCAGAAAAAAGTGGAAGACATACGTGCAGAAGTAAAGCCGGAGAAAAAAGCTACAGACAGCAAAACCTGGAGACTGTTTTAAACCATCTTACGTCACTACGGGATCATTTCCTTTATAATTTTCCCCTGGCATTTATCGGGTATCGGGATATTCAGTAATTGGGAAAGCGTAGGCACCAAATCCACCGCCTCGTACTTGCCCCGGATGATCTGATGCGAAATCCCGTATCCGTAAAACACCAGCGGAATATGCGACTGGTCGTTGTAGTTTACACGTTTAAACTTGTATCCGGGCCGCCAGCCTTCCTTTAAAAGGTACAGGAAGTCGCCTGAGCGGTTTTTATAGTAAGAAGTATACAAAGGTTGGAGCAAACCATTGGCAGAGCTTCCCTGCTCGAGTTGATGCGCCGGCAAAGCCAGCTGAACGCCTTCGAACTGGTTGATAAAATTGGCAGCCGATTCACTGATCTCGTTCAGGTCGAAACCTTTCTTTTTAATCAACTCATGATCGAGGAAAAGCTGCAGGTCGCTGGTATGTTCAATCCATTCTTCGGAACCGTAAGTATTGTTGAGGTACAATGTCAGCAAAGCAAGCGCCCGGTCGATGTTAAAATAATCAACCGGCAAATGAAATTCGTCTTTCAGGTATTCAACCGGGTACGAGGCCGAAGAATTGGAAGTCAGAAAGAACAACACATTTCCTTTTCCGTACTTCTTTTCCACGCCGTCGATCAACTCGGCCAGGTATTGATCGAGGTAAAGGTACGAATCCTCCATTTCGAGCGAAGACGGGCCAAACGAGCCGTTTTCATAATCCATTGAAGAAAATACCACACTCACAAAATCAGTGACATCATCATCGCCAATCCCTTCGTTGTTCATCAACTGCAGAGCAAAATCCTTGATCATCAGGTTGGCAGAAGGCGTTGTTTTAAATGGCCGGAAATTTTCCGTTTTTTTGATGTATTTATTTACGGCATGCGGAAACGTATTGAACTCGCCAAAATATCCTCTTTCCAGCAAATAATCATCACGCGTAGCTTCGGTATATTCGGTCTCGGGCAATAAAGTCACCCAATTGCGGTAACTGTAACGGGCCGCGTAGTTCTCGCTGTTGAACAACCTCACCCAATCCGGAAAATTACTCACATAAAAAGAACTGGAAATCATCCTTCCCGAAACAATATCGAACCAATAAGCTCCGTCGGCAGCATGACCGGCGCTGAATATGGCCGACTCGCGGTTCAAACCAACACTAAACACCTTCGATTTCCCCATCGTAAACATCTTCAGGCTATTGGTTACGGTATTCGACAGCAACCGAACCGGCGAAGCATCACCTTCATCCGTATCTGCACCTACTGTCATGTAATAATCGTCTTCCGTACAATCAATTTCTTTCTTTCTAAGCCTGTCGTACCAGGTATTGTTAACAATGCCGTGAATGGAAGGAGTTACCCCGGTGTACAAAGTGGCCATTCCGCTGGCATAGTTCTGAGAGTGTAGCGTAAGTTTTACATTGGTACAAACGGCGCCGTTCGAGTAGAGCTTTTTAAATCCGCCCGGCTGAAATTTGTTCCAAAAACGCTGAACGTAATCCGGGCG
>JBKDZK010000044.1:0-5998 GCA_047971205.1 Draconibacterium sp. | reverse complement strand
TGCGCCGGTTTCCCCTGTTGCGGGGGTACCCCCGCAACAGGGGAAACCACCTTTGTAGTTTAATTAAATTGGTATACTTTTGGATTGAAGGACTGGTATACTTTTAAGTTGAAAAAAACAGTCCATATCTAAAAAGCAAAAAAATGAAAACATCTCTTATTACAGTCTATATTTTATTCGGACTACAAATTATTTTGTTTGGGCAGGAATCAGGAATAAAATTTCGAGAACTTGAAAATCTTGAAGATCTAAAACAAGAAGCAGCCAGAGAGAATAAGAACATATTCGTATATCTACATTATAAGGGCTGTCCCCATTGTGTGAGGATGGATAAAAATGTTTTGAATACAACCGAGGTTGGAGAATATTACAATAATTTATTTGTATCTCTTTCTTTAGATATTCATACTGACAGTCTGGGTGTGTATTTCAGTTCCGAATATCTACCGGGTGGTTATCCCGCATATTTATATTTTGATAGCAATGGCAATTTAAAACATAAATACCAAGGTTATAGAACTCCTAAAGAGTTTATCCAAATTGCAGAAACCGCATTCAATGAATCGAACAACTTTAATTATTACCATCAAAAAATTAGTGAGGGAGATTTAAGTTCAGAGAATCTGCGTAAATATTTCAGTTTTGGGTATGTTCCAGAAAAAGATTCTTTAATTAACATTTACCTGGCAAATTGCAACCAAGACCAATTGTTCTCTTCTGAAACGTGGTTATTACTCAAGGAAAATACTACACATTATAAAAGTCCCTTCTTTAATTATATTCTTACCCATGAGGATGAATTTAGGAAAAGTGCAGGAACGAAAGAAGTGGATGGTTTTCTAATCAGTCGTTGGGTTTTTATGGTTAATCAATGGTCAGCTTGGTGGGCAAACGATGTCCAACGAAACAAAATGAAGAAAAAACTACGTGAAACTAAACATCCCCTTTGTGAAAGAGTAATTCACCAGGTGGATATGGAGATTTGGATTGAGAGAGCAAGTTTGCGAAAGGATTCAAAATCTAAACTGAAAAATTTGATAAAAGAAGCACATGAATATCATACATATGGCTATGACGATTGGAAAAATTATTACAAAGCAGCGTGGATAATACTTGCCAATTCTGAAAAAGTAGATAAAACCGAAATTGATTTTGGATACACATTGGCCAAAACAAGCGTTGATTTACATAAAGATTTTGAGAACTTATACATTTACGCTCACTATTGTAAACAAATGGGGCACACACATGATGCCATTGCCTCTATGAATGAATGCCTTCAATATGAAAAACCAAAGACCAATCCAAAATACATTGAGAATGCAAATAAGAAAATAGAAGAATGGAAAAATGCCCTATAATAAATATAGCCGTTGCACAACCCCGAATTTTTAAGCCCCCGTTCGCGCCGATTTGCAATCGGTGTGCAATTCGATAGAATTGAAAAGAGCCAGCTTTCAGCCTTTGGCTGAGATACGGATTACAAATCCGCACCAGCGAGGGTAATCAATAGAATAATTTGATATGAAAACACGGAATATTATAACATGGATTTTGCTTCTAATAACTCTTGACCAAGCCATAAAGATTTTGATTCATAATTTATACGGAGATATACATTTTGAGATTATTCCTTCACTTTTTGAATTTAAACCAACATTTAATGTAAAGCATAGTTGGGTAAATACACTATTAAATAAAAATTTCGGAGTAAATGTAGGATTGTTTCCCCATGTTATATTATACATATTGATTGGAATATTTATCCCAATGTTTTTTTCATTCTTGAGAAATAATATTCCTGCGAATAAAAAACTGATTGATTTAGCAATTGCATTTATGATAGCTGCTGTAATCTGTGCGTTGATTGGTAATCTAATATGGAAAAATGGGACGCTTGACTATATATACCTTAAACCTTGGTTCGTTTTTGATTTAAAGGATTTATACATTGATTTAGGAATTGTAACATTTCTAATATATACTTTAAAAAATAGACGACAATTGGAGAAATTAACAAAAGGATTGAAAATACAAGACGTGTATAAAGACACAAGAAATAGATTGAGAGAAATAATAACCAAATAATGCTAGCACCTTACAAAAGTAGCCGTTGCACAACCCAATAATTTTTAAGCCCTGACTTTTGCTCTGAAAAGCAAAAACAAAAGGCCAAAGACCTAAGGACTTTGCCTTGCCCCATCAAAAAAGGCCATCCGCCGAACACGGACAGCCTTCTTTTGGCTGCTTTATGATTCAAAAAACCAATGATGGCAGGATTGAACCGGATCAACGGGAAATAATCAGGGATTTGGAGCCCTTAAAATCATCGTTTAGAACAATTTTGTATACGCCGGATTTTATGGCTTTTACATTCAGCTCAACCAAATCTTCCGAATATACTTTATCCGGAACAAGCCGGCCCTGCATATCGTACATACGTATCCGGGTGCTTGCCGGAAGCTCGTTAAATACCTGGATATTGACCACATCGCTTGCCGGATTTGGGTACAGACCCCACTCCGTACCATCTACAGGATTTTCCTCCAGGTAAGCAGTAATTTCTTTATTCAGGTACAGTTCGTTTACATCCAGTGTTGCATGTTCGCTTAAGGCTGCCTCCAGCATCGAAAGATCGGTAGTGGCTGATTTTGTCAGGCTTGTCAGCAGGGGAAGATTAAACCCGCACGGATTGATCCCCGAGGCACAGTCGAACTGAATTTTCCCCACAAGCAGCACAACAAAAGCGCCGCCTTTAACAGGTCGATGCTGGCCGATGCTTCCGATTCGGCATGGCTATACGGATGAAATCCCGGCCCAACGCCAATTCCCAGGTAATCGGGCCTATCTTTTTTCGTAAGGCTCGTGTTGCGGCCATTTTACCGGGTTCTTTTTGAGCTCTTCCTTTACCACTTCAATGGCTTTTTCGAGCTGGTTGTCGACCCCGTTGGCCAGTTTTTCATGGTCTTCTGCTTCCGGGATATCGGGATCCACACCGTGTCCTTCCCTGAACCATTTCCCGTCGGGATCATACATCCGGAAGGTAGGAGCCGTTACCGAGCCACCGTCGACCAGCGAAGGTGTTCCGCTGATACCGATCAAACCTCCCCAGGTACGCGAACCTACCAGCGGGCCGAGTTCTGCTTTCCGGAAGAAATCGGGGAAGGCATCGCCACCCGATCCGCTCCAGCCGTTGATCAGCATCACTTTGGCACCAAAATGCCCGACAGGCGGCCACTGCCAGTCGTGTCCGTCGCGCACCGCCCAATATGCCAGTGCCTTCCGGTTCAGCAATTCGATAAAGCGGTCCGGAATCTGGCCTCCGCTGTTAAAACGTTCGTCGATGATCAGGCCTTCCTTGTTCCATTGTCCGTAAAACTGGCGGGCCAGTTCATTTTGTCCGTCAATGCCGGTGCTGCGTACGTAAATGTAGCCCACTTTACCGCCGGTGGCTTCTTCCACGCGTTTGCGTTTGGCTTCCATCCATTCCAGGTGCCGTAGCCGCGACTCGTCGCTCATCAGTTTCACCGTGATCTTTTTGGCATCGGCTTTCGAAGTTGTTTTTCCCACGGTCAGCACTACGGTTTTTCCTCCCAGCCCCTGGAAAGCAGCTGCCGGTTCGCGGTCGGTTGTAATCGCTTTTCCGTTTACTTCCAGGATGTAATCGCCCACGGCTACATCCACTCCGGGTTCTGCCAGCGGCGAACGTTCTTCTGCATCCCAAACGGCTCCTGTCAAAATCTTTTTCACCTGGTAAGCGCCGTTGCTGATGCCCCAGTCGATACCCAGGTAGCCTACGCTTGTCCGGGGAGTTTGTTCCAGATCGCCACCGCCTTTGTAAGTGTGCGATGCGTTCATTTCGCCAATCAGTTCACCCAGGATAAAGTTCACATCTTCGCGGCTCGACGCCTGGTCGATCAATGCACCGTATTGTGTTCTCATCTTTTTCCAGTCGACACCGTGCATTCCCTTGTCGTAGAAATAATCGCGTTCAATGCGCCAGGTATCGGTAAACAACTGTTTCCACTCCTCTTTGGGGACAACCGTTGTTTCCATTTCCTGCAAAGGCACATTTTTATCGGTTTTCTGATTTTCGCGTACGTCAATCACATTCAGTCTTCCGTGGTTCGATACCAGCATTTTTTCGCCGTTAGCCGACAGACTAAAACCACCGGCATCATCGAGGATCGTTTTTTCTTCGCGGTCTTTCAAATCCCAGTAAACAATCGGGCGTTTGGTTTTCCCATCCGGCGATTGCACACTTTTCTGGTAGATGATTTTGCCTTTGGCGGCCGTTAATGCGCGATAATCTCCGGCACTCACCGGCAGCAATACCAGGCGTTGTTCCAGCCCGTCGAAATCGATGGTAACTTTCTTCTCGTCTTTTGCCTCGTCCTTTTTCTCGTCTTTGGCATCTTTGTCCTTGTCTTCAGCCTTCTCTTTATCGGTATCTTTCTTATCTTCTTTCACCTCTACCGCATCGTTTTCAGGCTCCAGCGGCGAAGGCGTATCTTTATTCAAAGTGATCGCCCCCACGAGCGTAGATCTGGAATAAATCCAGGAATTATCAAAGTCGCTGTAATCCGCATTCATCGAACGGTTGGTCAACACATACAGGTATTTTCCTTCCGGGTCAAAGGCCGGGTCGGTGTTGCTGTAGAAGTCAGAAGTTACCTGCTGTTTCAGGTTGTTTTCCACGTCGTAGATCCATACAACCGAATGACGGTTTTCAGCGCCCCGTGCCCAGGTTACATATTTGCTGTCGGCCGACCACGATACTGAAAAGCCGCGCAAGGGACCTTCCATCATCCAAAGCGCTTTGTCGATTTCTTTTACTGCGCCAGATTCCACATCACAAAGTTGAATGCTCATGGTCTGGTCAATAAACACCAGCTTTTTGGAGTCGGGCGACCAGTACAGATTGTAACGAAAGCCGGCTCCCAGTTTAGTGATGATTTTTACCGATTCTGTTTCAACATTGTAAAGTGCCAGTTCGTATTCGCCGTTTTCGTCGCTCCACCAGGCCAGGGTTTTTCCATCGGGCGACCAGGCGGGGTAACGTTGTGCCGAACCGGAACTCTGTGTAAGGTTCAGTACAAATCCTTTTTCGGCCGGTAACGAGAAAATTTCGCCTCTTGCTTCGGCCAGCACCCGTTTGCCATCGGGCGAAACAGCCGCACTCTGAAGATACCTCTCCACTTTTACCGTTTTGGGCATCGTGGCCATCTGGTCGGTCACCACTTCTATTTTTACTCTCTTGTATTTTTTAGTGGCCAGGTCCATCAAATACATGTCGCTGCCTGCCTGAAAAATCAAATCGTCAGGCCCGATCGAAGGGAAACGCACATCCATATCCGAAAAACGGGTTAGCTGCTCATTGGTTTTTGTTTGCGTATTGTACGCCCAAATGTTGTTGCGTTTTTCCTTTCCGTTGTCTGACAGGTAATAAATGGTGCTGCCACTCCACATCGGCAGCTCGTCGTTGCTATCGCTATTGGTAATATTGGTGGTTGAATGATCGCTGAGGTTCATCACTAAAATGTCAGGAGCCATCCCGCCACGGTATCTTTTCCAGGTACGGCTAATCCGGGTTTTATCCGTAAAAGCCAGTTGTGTACCATCTGGCGATATGCTGCCAATTTCGGCATAAGCCGGAGGAAGAACCTCGGGAAGTCCGCCGTTTTTATCGATGGTAAAAAGCCGCGAAAAACGTTGTCTTCCGCTTTCCTGCCCGGTGGAGAAAATAATCTTGCTTCCGTCCGGTGCCCAGTCCTGGATGACACAACCCCGCCAGGTTACCCGTTGCGGTTGCCCGCCATTAAACGGGATGGTATAAATATCCCGCGACCCGTCGTAGTTGGCCGAGAATGCCAGTGTCTTTCCGTCGGGCGAAAATTTGGGAAGTACTTCCTCTCCCCCGGGAGAACTAAGCCGGGTGGCCTGTCCTCCCTCTTTGGCTACTATCCAAATATCGCCTGCATATACAAAGGCAATGTGT
>JBKDZK010000043.1:0-2090 GCA_047971205.1 Draconibacterium sp. | reverse complement strand
TTGTATGACTCTTCTTCCTCTATGCTGTTGGCAACTGTCTCCAGATTATAAAATCGTTCGTTTGCCTTGTTATAATCAATGCATTTAAAATACGTGGCCTTATAAAGCCACGCCGAGTAGTTGAGGATGATATCCAGTGTTATACTACGCTCGAAATACGCTACAAACACTTCTTGCACAATATCCCGCACGGCGTCTGTGTCTCCAATCATTTTTACCGCAACGCGATACATCATGGGGTAATTTTGCTCGTAAATTTTCTCGATCGACTTCAATTCCCAGGTTTATTCTTTTAATTATTGTCTGCTCAGCCTCCCGGTTTGTGACATCTTTGCGCAATTTTTTTTTTAGGATTGAAATAATCGGCTTTTCCCGGCTCAATCAAAAAAAATCACCGGCAACTGTCACAAAATTCAACTCCCGACAGACATCCATAATAAGTTCAAATATAGTCAACACCAAAAATCATAATAAACATAAGCTACCATGAAAACCAAAATTTTTAAATTGACGCTCAGTATTACTGCTATCCTATTATTCGCAGACTGTCAGATAAAACAAAAAGGGTCGCATGCCTCTTTAACTAAAATTAACGGAAATGAAATAATCAATTGCAATGTTAGCGAGGTTACCGATACCATTGATTTTCCGTTGAGCAAAGTTGTTGATATTTGTGAACTGATCCGCCTGGAAACTAAAGATGAATCACTGTTTCAAAGTGTTTACCACATCGGGATTTCAGACCACTACATCGCAATCCACAGTTATGGACAGATGCCCATAAAGTTGTTCGATCGCAAAGGAAAGTTTATACGTAACATAGGTAAAGTAGGCCGAGGCCCCGGCGAATTTTCTTCGTTGTACGGAATACAACTGGACGAGGCTGCCAATAAAATTTACCTTACCCCTTTTGCCAGGGCCACAAGTCTGATTGTTTATTCGCTTGACGATGAAATTCTGCCCGAGATTCCACTTTTGTACCAGCAAACCAAGTTTCGTGCTTACGTCGATAACAATGT
This sequence comes from Draconibacterium sp., assembly GCA_047971205.1. Classification (GTDB taxonomy): domain Bacteria; phylum Bacteroidota; class Bacteroidia; order Bacteroidales; family Prolixibacteraceae; genus Draconibacterium. The sequence continues at coordinate 1,071 of JBKDZK010000043.1, read as the reverse complement.
TGTTACTGTATTATCGATGCCATTTGAGGGTAGCAACATACCAATTGCCTATCAGCAAACAACCGAAGGAAAATTGATACAGGAATGCTACGATCCAAAACACCTGGTTACCAACCCGCGAAACGAAAAAGGTCAGTTTGTGGGTTTCAACAACGAGATTTCTTCCTCTCGCAATGCAAATGCGTACGACTATTTTAAATTTTCGTATGGAGCCTCTGTGCCCGACACCTTGTACTATTACCATACAGAGACAAATAAAATGGTTCCCAAATATGTAAACTCGTTTAACGGAGAACACCAGGGAAGCTGGACATACGAATGGAAGAACCATTATTTTTCCTGGATTTTTGGAGACAAATACAAAGGGGCAAAAGTTCTGGTCGATAAGAAAACACTGAAATCAGATTTCTTTAAACTGAAAAATGATTTTTACGGGGGAATTGAGTTGAACAAATTTTTTATGAGCAACGATGGCTGGTTTGTTGCATCGATGCCTGCCCACGAATTAAAAGCTAAGTTCGAAGAAGTTTTGAAAGGAGGGAAACTAAAGTCGGATGAAGAAGCGAAAATAAAAAATATTGTTGGCGGGATCGACGAAAACGACAACGAGGTATTGTTTATGGGCAAGATGAAGTGAACCATGAACAGACCTAGACCTTGTTCTAGCAATACTAAAATACGGGAGCCATTAAGCCAGTATTACGTAATGCTCTATTTTTGTCGTATTTTGTAACTAGCTTTAATGTAGCGTTCCTTTCCTTGGACCTGTATCCTGATCAATCTTAGGTATTCCCCGAAACAAAACAGACTTTTGGACAAATTCATATTGTCCAAAAGTCCTAATTTTAAGCTCAATTTCATTTATTTTTAGAGCGAACAAGAATAAATACAAGAATCAACACCCATCCGCTCTTGTTAATTTATGTTAATTTATTTCCAAGAGATAATATTTCCCGTCCTAAAACACAGAACACAGCGCTGACTATCAGTCAGTTCTGCAAGCATTTATTGTACTTCACTTTGATACATAGGACTGGAATATGCTCTTTGCCTAAAAGTACTATTTCTATT
>JBKDZK010000042.1:0-1901 GCA_047971205.1 Draconibacterium sp. | reverse complement strand
GAATATTGGTTTAACAATGACTACAGCAACAGGAAAGACTCGGCTTTTGCGGCAACTTCATTGCTCAACCTTCATAAAATGCTTGATGTATCTTCCCTCAACATCGGTTTTCATTTTGTGAATTTCAGGTTACAGGACGAGCAGGGAAAATGGGGCCCGATAGCCTCGTGGTTCTTTACGAAAGAAAATCAGGAAGACTTACCCGAACGTCACCAACTTACCGCATTTGAGTACTGGTTCAACGGCGATTACTCTATCGTTCAACACGATCCGGTTGCAGCAACACCCTTGCTAAATATCGATACTGATTTAGATGTTTCAGGCTTAAATGACGGCTTACATATGGTGAGTTACCGGTATCAGGATGAAGCCGGCAACTGGAGTCCTGCCTTTTCGCGTTTATTTGCCAAATACCCGGCCAAACCGGCCGCCGACCTGCACGAAATTACGGCAGTTGAATACTGGATAGACGGCAATATTTCAGCCTCGGAAAAAACTTCGGTAACACCAGGTGCTGAATATATTTTAAATACGCAGCTTGATGTTTCGACATTAAACAATGGATTACATTTTATTACCTATCGTTTTCAGGACGAAGCCGGAAAATGGAGTTCGGGCATAACTCATTTTTTCAGTAAATATGAAAATGAAATAATTACGGCGAACAACAAAATTACCACTTATCGTTACTGGGCCGACAACTTAATCGAATCTGCAATAGAAGTCGATTTGGCTACACCGCTAAAATCGCTGAATTTCGACGAAGTGGTGGATGTTTCTTCCTTACCCGGAGGAACACATGACATTTCTTTCCAGTTCCGCGATTCGCTTGGCATGTGGAGCAGCGCTTACACCGAATCGTACAGCCAGGATTTTAATCCACGCGGAACGATAACAGCCAATACCGACCCGGCATGTAGTAACAGTGTGGTTAGTTTTACTGCCGAAACCATGGACGTGGACAGCATTTACTGGGATTTTGGCAATACAACATCCATTGTTGGAAGAGCAGCTTCGGAAGATGCGTACCATGCTTATACCAATGCAGGCACCTACACCATAACTGCCACTTTGCTTAATGTCGACAGCGCTTACACAAATACGGCAACCACGACCATTACTGTCAATCAAAGTTATGGAGTTGCGATAGTAGCGCCCAAAAATCTGGTTGCCTATTATCCAATGGACGGAGATGCTGCCGATGCCAGTGGAAATGGTCATGACGGAACTGTGTCAGGTGCAATCCTTACCGAAGATCGAAACGGAACAACAAACAGTGCCTATTTATTTGATGGGAACGATGGCATTTCAGTTCTGCATTCCGATGAGTTAAACATGTCGGGACCATTAAGTTTCTCGTGCTGGATCAAGCCCACAGTACTTCAGAATGCGATGATTTTTGGGAAATCGAATTATACAACGGCAACCAATTATCTGCTACGCATTCAATCCGACGGCAACCTTCAATGGGAATACAACGGTTACCTGAATACTACAACACAACCACTGGAAGCTGATAAATGGTACCATATTGTTGTTACTGCCGATAATCCGGGAGAATACAGACAAATTTATGTGAACGGACAGTTAGTGGCAGAAACAAGTTCTTCCTCCGGGCCATTCGGAAGCATTACAAATCCTTTTTCCATTGGATATGCAAGCCGGGGTGCCGAATATTTTAAAGGTGCCATCGATGACTTGAGAATGTACAACAAAGCACTTTCGGCACAAGAAATATTTCAGATTTACCAATTAACCGAAGGTACAAGTTTGCCACCGATCGAAGCTGAGATTTGTGCAAACGACACTCCTTATGTTTTTGGTTCGCAATTAGTGACCGAGAGCGGTACTTACTACGAAACTTACCCGACAGTTGATGGATGCGACAGCGTGGTTCAACT
>JBKDZK010000041.1:0-3404 GCA_047971205.1 Draconibacterium sp. | reverse complement strand
TCAGGGCACAGCTGACCGCCAATAAAAAGAAACCGGCTAAAAAGGCATCCGGATTTCAGAAGCGTTTGGAAGAAATGGCCAAACAGCAGCAGCAAATGCAGAAACGCAAAAAATAATTCAGGAACAGCGGCATTTATGTCGCTGTTTTTGTTGGTACCCTGGCACAAAGCAACTATGATTCCGAGGAATCACTAACAGAAATAAAAGCTAAGGAGCATATGCCTGGCCAGAATTTGTTTTTATTTTTTAATGCCGAATATCCAATTTCTCGGATTTTGTTGGATATTTTACATTCAAAATTAAGAATTGGATATTTTTTGAAATTGACTTTCACAATAAAAACCGTTCTTGTAAAAGAACGGGTTTCTATATGTCGTGATTTAAACTGCTTAATCGTAGCGGTGTTCGTCAGCTGACGGATAATCGTCATTGGCTGATCCGCAGGCACAATCCTGATGAAGTCCTTTTTCGTATTGTTCCAGTGCTCTTAAACTCATGCCCATGTTCGAGAAACCACCGTCGTGGAACAGGTTCTGCATGGTAACCATTTTGGTTAAGTCGGAGAACAAAGTAATACAGTAATTGGCACATTCTGCGGCTGATGCGTTACCCAGCGGCGACATTCTTTCGGCAAAATCGAGCAAACGGTCAAAACCTTTCACACCGTTTCCGGCAGTGGTAATGGTGGGCGACTGCGAAATGGTATTCACCCTTACGCGGCGCTCACGTCCGTAGATGTAACCAAAGCTGCGCGCAAACGATTCCAACAGCGCTTTGGCGTCGGCCATGTCGTTGTAACCGTAAAAAGTACGCTGCGCTGCCACATACGACAATGCCACTACCGAACCCCATTCGTTGATGATATCCAGTTTCCGGGCGGTTTGCATTACTTTGTGGAAAGATATGGCGGAAACATCCAGCGTTTTATCCAGGTAGTTATAATCCAGATCACTGTAATGTCTTTCTTTTCTTACGTTGGGAGACATTCCGATGGAGTGCAGAACAAAGTCAATTTTTCCTCCCAGGTATTCCATCGATTCCTTAAAAAGGTTGGTTAAATCATCTGTATTGGTAGCATCTGCTCCAATTACGATGGTATTTAACTTTTCGGCCAGTCCATTGGTTTCACCCATCCGGATGGCCACCGGCGTGTTGGTAAGCGTAATTTTGGCACCTTCTTCGTGTGCTCTTTCAGCTACTTTCCAGGCAATGGAATCGGGGTTAAGAGCCCCAAAAATAATTCCTCTTTTTCCTTTTAATAAGTTATTACCCATGATGGTTTTAATTATAAATAATGAGTTGCAAATTTAATTGAGTTTAAATAAAACGAATAAAGATTGTACTTTTTACGTGTGAAACTCGCCTATAATTAACTGTTTGCGCCGAATATTGTTCAGAACTGTTCAAAAATTAAGTTTTACCTGAATGAGGGAAAAACCGCAGATGCTTGTTTGTTTTTTAACATTTGCCTCATTTTGAAGACGTGAATTCTCCGTTTCTGGTTAGTAGTGAAGACTTTGCAAAATGAATAAGGAACACTCTAACTGTTTGAAATTTGTTTCCAATAGTTTAGGCCTGCAGCAACAGAATATGCTGTTAATCATCCGTATTTCATAAACTTTAGCGCCCGTTAAATGCTGTAATTAGTTCGATCTTTTATAGCTTTGAACTGGAATTTTTCATCATTTATCATAAACCTAGAAATATGAGAAACACTTTTCTAATACTGTTGTTGTCAGTGGCAACATTCAGTTGTTCAAACTCCTCTAAAAAGGAAACAAAACAAGATAAAATGGAAGTGAACCATGAAATTAAGAACAAGGCGGATGAGTTTGCCTCTTTTAAGTTAACCACCGACTTGTCTGTTCTTTCAGAAAAAGAAAAACAAATGCTGCCGCTGTTGTTTGAAGCTGCCAAAATGATGGATGACATTTTTTGGCAGGAAGCCTACGGCAATAAAGAAGATTTGCTTGGCAAAGACCGGGATGAGTACACCCGGAAATTTATCAGCATCAATTACGGTCCGTGGGAAAGATTGCACAACAACGAGCCCTTTTTACCGGGCGTTGGAGCCAAGCCTGCAGGGGCAAACTTTTATCCGTCCGATATGACAAAGGCAGAATTTGACGCCTGGGAAGATGAAACAAAAACAAGCTTGTATTCCTTGATCAGAAGGGGCGAAGACGGGACATTAAAATCGGTTCCATATCACATCGTCTTTAAAGAACAGGTAGATAAGGCCTCGGCATTGTTGAAGCAGGCGGCTGAACTGGCTGAAGACCCAGGCTTGAAAAATTACCTGGAAAAAAGAGCGGAAGCTTTGCTTACCGACGAATATTACGAAAGCGATGTAGCCTGGATGGAGATGAAAAACAATACCATCGATTTTGTGATCGGGCCGATTGAAAACTACGAAGACCAGTTGTATGGCTACAAAGCTGCGCATGAATCGTACATTCTTATTAAAGACAAAAACTGGAGCGTTAAGCTGGAAAAATATGCGGCTTTGTTACCGGGCCTTCAAAAAGCTTTGCCTTGCGAGCCCAAATACAAAAACGAAACACCCGGTGTGGATTCGGATATGAATGTTTACGATGCCGTTTTTTATGCCGGCGACTGCAACTCGGGAAGTAAAACCATTGCCATTAACCTGCCCAACGACGAGCGGGTGCGCGAATTAAAAGGAAGCCGCAAACTTCAGTTAAAAAATTCGATGCAGGCAAAATTCGATAAGATATTGGTTCCGATTGCCGAACTTTTGATTGCCGAAGATCAGCGTTCGCACGTTAAATTCGATGCTTTTTTTGAAAATACTATGTTTCACGAAGTAGCCCACGGGCTGGGGCTGGGAAATACCGTTGACCAAAGCACTACCGTGCGCGAGGCCTTGAAAGAAACCTATACTTCGATTGAAGAAAACAAGGCCGATATTCTGGGCTTGTGGTGCGTTTACCAGCTCAACGAAATGGGAGAACTGGGCGACAAAGACATGATGGACAATTTTGTGACTTTTATGGCGGGAATTTTCCGTTCGGTAAGATTTGGAGCTGCCAGCGCCCATGGTAAAGCCAACATGATGCGTTTTTATTATTTCCAGGAAACAGGCGCTTTTACCCGCGACGAAACGACAGGAACCTACCGTGTTGATTTTGAGAAAATGAAACAGGCCATGCTCGGACTTTCTGAAACGGTGCTAAAAATCCAGGGCGATGGAGACTACGAAACGGCTAAAAAGATGATCGATGAAAAAGGGAACATCCGCGAATCTTTGCAAAAAGACCTGGATAGAATCGGTGAAGCCGGAATTCCACGCGACATCGTTTTTGAACAGGGGCCGGAAGCACTCGGTTTGTAAATTAGCAGTAAAATCATAAAAGAAATACCTGTCAGGAAAAATTCCCGGC
>JBKDZK010000040.1:0-4603 GCA_047971205.1 Draconibacterium sp. | reverse complement strand
CGGTATTGCTTATGAATACAAAATGGCCGATAATGCTTATATGCGCAACGGCACAGGTTACTATCGCTACACAAGCCTTGATGCCTTTTTAAACGAAGAAGCTCCTGAAATTGTAAACCTGACCTATGGCTACGATGGTGAAGCAAATCCTGCTGCCCGCGTAAGAACGAACAAAATCGGGATTTACGGGCAAGACGATTGGAGCATTACTGATAGGTTCAAGCTTTCGTACGGTCTTCGCCTTGATGCACTTTTCTTTAACAACAGTGATTTGATGACGAACCAGGCTATCAAGGACCTCGATTATTCCGGCCGCAGTATCGATACAGGCGAATGGCCTGCAACCAATATCATATTCTCTCCACGAGTTGGTTTTGTTTGGGATGCTTCAGGAGATAAGAGCCTGAAAGTTCGTGGTGGTGCCGGTCTTTTCTCAGGTAACTTACCGCTGGTATTCTTCACCAACATGCCAACCAATGGCGGTATGGTTCAATACCAGGCACAAATAAATGCAAGCAATGCTGCGAATAATGGTTTCACAATGGATGAATTTGCCGGCGGACTTGTAACCGATGCCAACGGCAAGGCCACAATAGCAGCACTACATGATAAGCTGACAAGTTTAGGTTATCCTACAACTATTTCGCCCGAAGATGGTACTGTTCCTTCGGCTATTGCTGCGGTAGATCCTGATTTCAAAATGCCACAGGTATGGAAAACCTCGCTGGCTGTTGACTATGCCTTCCCAACATCTTTCCCATTATCTGCAACAATTGAAGGGATCTACAACAAAACAATCAATGGGGTTTCTATTTCTGACTGGAGTATTCCAAATGTAGGAGGTTTTGCCCGTTTTAATGGTGTTGACAATCGCCCGATTTACCCTGATGGTTACCGTACCGGCACAAAAGCATTTGTGTTGGAAAACACAAGCCGTGGTTATGGCTGGTCGGCCAACATCACTCTTAATGCTCAACCAGCAGAATGGATTAGTTTGATGGCTGCTTACACACATACGGTTGCCAAAGATGTAACAGGCATGCCAGGTTCTAATGCAGAATCTGCATTTACATACGTTCCTACCGTGGAAGGCCCTAACCACATTAAATTGCACAATTCACAATACAACACTCCCGATCGTTTGGTAGCATCAATTACTACGCACGACAAGTGCGGTAACCACTTTAGCCTTATTTACGAAGCATGGCGCGGTGGAGCAAACGAATCGTTTATGACAGTTAACGACATCAATGGTGACGGTTATAACTACGATGCAATCTATGTTCCAACAGATGAGGAAGTGGCAAACGGCGATTTCCGCTTTGTTTCTGCAGACGATCAAACCCGTTTTATGGACTATGTGCATGCCAACGATTATTTAAAAGATAGACAAGGCGAATATGCCGAAGCTTACAGTGTTTACTCTCCCTGGGTGCATCGCGTCGATTTCAGCTACAAACATGATTTTGCCCTTAAAACAGGCAACAACGGACACAAACTGCAACTTAGTTTTGATGTTAAAAACGTAATGAATTTATTTAATTCAGAATGGGGCGTGGCTAAATATTTAAACTCGGAAATTGGTTCAGACGCGCGTATTCTGAAATACGAAGGTGTTGATGCCGACGGTGTGGCTACATTCTCTACACCCGAGTCAATCCATGGCGATACACAAACATTCACACCAGGCATTTCAATTGGTCAATGCTGGTATGCTTCTTTTGGTATCAAATACATTTTCAACTAATTTAAAAGTACAGATAAAATGAAATTAAAATATATATTCTCGATATTCATCGCCATACTTGCCTTAATGACGAGTTGTGAAGATGAAGAAACCATGACTTTACTTCCAGAGATTCAAGTATCGTCGTCGTTCGTCACTCTCCCGCAGGACGGAGGTTCTACATCCATTACCGTAACGGCTAAAGATAGCTGGACGGCAGAGAAAGTAACTACCGAGAAAGACGCCGTTGAATGGCTAACAATCTCTTCAACTACCGGTGCTGCCGGTGAGACCGAGATTAGCTTTTCTGCCCCATCTGCCATAGATGGCCGCACTGCAGAGGTACTACTTAACTGTGCTGGCAAAACCCAGAGGATTAACATCATGCAAGGGTTGGCGCAGATTTCCGAAGCTACTGTTGCCGAGGCTAAAGCTGCTCCCGACGGAAAAACTCTCCGCATAACAGGGGTTTGTACCAACATTACCAACACACTTTATGGTAACTGGTATTTAACTGATGATACAGGCGAATTATACATTTATGGTACGCTTGACAAGAAGGGCGGAACAAAAAATTTCCTGAGTCTGGGTCTTGAAGTTGGAGATGAAGTGACGATTGAAGGTCCAAAAGGTTCTTACAAAGGAGACCCTCAAATGGTGAATGTAATGGTTATCCAAATCAACAAATCACTGGTGAAAGTTGATTCGGTACAAAACGCAGTACTTACTGACCAAGGTGGCGAATTTGTTGCCTACCTTACCTGCAAAGGGCAGGGCGTATCGGTAGATATCCCCGAAGATGCCAAATCATGGTTGTCGATTTCGTCTATCGAGTCGGCCGGCGAAGAAGTAATCGTGAAGTTCAATGCCGCTGCCAATACCGGCGGAGACCGTAACACCACCATTATATTCCGCACCACAGACGGTATTAAAGACTATACTACAGAAACGCCGCTTAGACAGGCAGGGGCCATTTTAGATGCAACTATTGCTGAATTCCTTGCGGCCGAAGTCGGCAATACGCAATATCGTTTAAAAGGTATCATTACCAGTATTACCAATACTACCTATGGCAATTTATACATACGGGATTTCTCCGGCGAAACCTATGTTTATGGCATTGAAGATTTTGCTGATAAAAACCTAAAAGAAGGCGACATTATTACAATTGTCGGGAAACGTGCCGAATATAGGGGAAGTCCGCAAGTTGGAGATGCTGTTTTGGAAGATGTTAGTCCTGTAACCACTATCACTGTTGCTGAGGCGCTGACAAAACCTGACGATCCGAACACTTATTATATGGTAACCGGTGTGATTGCAAATATTACCAATGAAACATACGGTAATCTAATTCTACAAGACGGGGATAGCCAAATTACCGTATATGGCTGCTACCCGGGCTGGGGTGCCAGTGGCGATTACAGAAAAGGTTTGATAGCCGCCAAAGGTCTGAAAGTTGGAGATACACTAACATTAATTGGACCGAAGATCACTTATGGAACAACAATTGAACTTTCACCAACTTTTTATTTCAGCCACGTAAGTGCAGAATAAATTGTACTATTCTTCCATTATTAATTTGATGGAGTAAATAAAAAAGAGGCTGTCCAAAAAGTAAAATTGGACAGCCTTTGTTTTTATTTTGATTACAGTAATTTTACCTGTTAGTTTTAAAACCGAATAAAATAAAATACTGTTATTTGTCTTGCTAATCTTTCAAAATAAATAAAATGCATCACTCAATAAGTTGGAAAAAATCACTTATCATCGCGTTTCTGATGTGCCTAAACGGAATTCTTCTGGCCCAGCCAGTCGGGTATTATAACGGGACAGAAACCCTCTCGGGCGAACAGTTAAAGTCAGCGCTACATGAAATTATAAAAGACCATGTGGACTTTTCGTATTCACGCGTACGCGACATCATCAATTACTCCGATGCCGACCCCGACAACCCGGACAACGTGATTCTTTTTTATTCACAGGTTTCCAGAAATGCAAGTAATTACGGGTCCGGTGGCGACTATATTAACCGCGAGCATGTTTGGGCCAAATCACACGGGTATTTCGAAGATATACGTTCGATAAATGGCGATGCGTTCAACCTTCGCCCTGCCGATGCTTCGGTAAACGAAGACCGCGGAAACAAAGATTTCGACAACGTGCAACCCAACGGTACCAGGCACACAGAAGCCACCGAATGCTGGTACACTTCTAACGCCTGGGAGCCCGGCCCCTCGACCAAAGGGCAGGTAGCACGAATACTGTTCTACATGGCCACCCGTTACGAAAGTGATGGCGATGAAATTGATCTGGAACTTGCAGATCAACTCAATACTTTCCCATCGGCCAAATTCGGCAAATTGTCCACCCTCATAAAATGGAACAACGAATACCCTCCTTCCGATTTCGAACGCAGGAGGAACGAACGCATTTTCCGCATCCAGCAAAACAGGAACCCCTTTGTCGATCATCCCGAATTTGTTGACCTCATCTGGGGCAACCGCGAACCCGAAACAACGCGCATTGCCGAATTAACTATGCAACCCGAAAAACCGCTCCCGGGCGAAAATGTAGCTATTTCCTGTCGTGTTTCATCCAACAATACTCCTGATAGCGTCCTGCTTTACTGGGGGCCAAACTACGATTCTGCCCAGCAGTTTGTCCGATTAAATAAAACCGGCGAGCTCTATTCGGGCAATATTCAAATCAACGAGCTGCCGAACGAAATGATTTACTTTAAACTGCTTGCCAGGTCGGGCGCCGATTCTGCCGTTGCAAGGGGCAGTTACCTTATTCCAGAAACGATACAGGCCGAAAACATCACCCCTGTAAAAACAGTTCCGGGAACAGGTAATGAAAGTCGGGGGCTTAATGATA
>JBKDZK010000039.1:0-4091 GCA_047971205.1 Draconibacterium sp. | reverse complement strand
GTATCGCGCGAAATTTCTACCAGAATATCCGGGTTGCCGCTTGCAATGCTAAGTTGTGCCAGCCGTAACATGCCGGTGGTAAGTGTATTGTCGATAAGCGATAAAAATCCAAGGCTGTGTTCCTTTTCCTTTGAATTTCCCAAAAAATCGGTAAAACTGGCAAGCCATCTCTTGTGTGCGCTTTCTTTTTCTTTTATTTCTTTTTTACTCAAAGCCGGTTTTAGTACCGGAACATTGGCACTTACATGCACCACTGCCAGCAAATCGCCGTCCGTGCGCTTTACATTCGAAATGGGTACGTTGTTCATCACACCCCCGACAACCAGCACCATGCCGTCTTTTTTTACCGTGGTAAGAACCGTGGGAATGGCAATCGAAGCACGGATGGCATCGTACAACATTCCACTTCGGAAAACCACTTCGCGGTGCTTGATAATATCCACTGCCGTTGCAGAGTAGGGAATCGGAAGGTCTTCAATCCTGGTGTCAGGAATAAACTCTTGGATGGTGTTCAGCACCCTTTCCCCTTTTACCAGTCCGGCGGCACTAAACGTAAAATCCACCAGTTTAAACACCTCAAACTGATCGAGCGTGGTCATCCAGTCGCGAAATTCGGTGAGTTTTCCCTGGGCATAAACACCGCCAACCAGCGCTCCCATCGAGGTTCCGGCAATCGAGGTAATTTCGTAGTCCCTTTTCAGCAGCTCTTCGATAACCCCGATGTGGGCAAGGCCACGTGCTCCTCCGCCTGATAAAACTAAAGCAATTTTTTTGGTCATGGACATTTATAATTGAACTCCTAATTTAAAAAGAATGTTGGTAGCTCTAATCTTCCGCTGCTAACGATTGACTAAAAGGGGAATACCAGCCGACGTTTTCAGCCCATATTGAAGTATCTACCCAATTTTATATATGCATAGATATTTTTATGAAAGAATGAATAAGATGTTAATTGACTGCTGAATATTATAATTATCTTCGAATCTTAAAATTCGACATTCTAAAGAGAACATTTTAACGAGAATCTCTTCATTTTTGTAAGACGTTTCTAAAACACCTGAATAAAACAATCAATTTAAATTAAAACTGAGGAAGAGTTTCCATTGAATTTTAAAATATAAACGCATGAAAAAGTATTTCGCACTATTTGCTGGTATTGTATTGTTTGCCTGTTCCAAGCCAAGTGGCTTTAAGATTGATGTAAATCTGGAAGGAGCAGAGGGACAAATCGTTCTTGAAGAAAGAAAAGAAGGCGCTTTTGTTGGTATCGACACGGCCGATGTTGTGGACGGAGTTGCTGTGTTGGAAGGAGCCGTTGAGAATCCAAGTATGTACTACATTTCGGTTTTGGGCCAACGCGCAAAAGCCCTGATCTTTGTTGAAAACGCTAATATGAAGGTTACCGGAAAGGCTGATTCAATCAACTTTATCAAGATTGAAGGTTCTGCCACACAGGATGAGTATGCTGCATTGGACGGACAACTGAAAGCCATTCAAAAAGAATACATGGACCTGTACCAGGAGTCGGTTGCGGCTAAGCAGGCCGGCGACACTGCCAAAGCCAGCGAGTTGATGGCGAAAGTGGAAGAAATTTACGAAGGCGCCAGCGAGCGAATGAATACGATTCAGGAAGAATTTGTGAAAGGTCATCCGGCTTCGTATGTAACGCCTGTTATCCTGAACCAGCTTCAATATGGCAAGCAGCCAGAGGAACTTGATTCAATGATCAATGCACTGGACCCAAAAATTCAGCAGGTGCAGTTGATTGTGGATATGAAAACTCAGATCGAAAAAATGAAAAAAGTATCCATCGGTCAGATTGCTCCTGACTTTACGCAGAACGACCCGGATGGAAACCCGATAAAATTCTCGGACATTTATTCGCAGAATGAATTGACATTGCTTGATTTCTGGGCATCGTGGTGTGGCCCTTGCCGCAGGGAAAACCCCAATGTGGTAGCTGTTTTCAACGATTTTAAAGATCAGGGGTTTACCGTTTTTGGTGTTTCGCTCGACCGCGATAAAGATGCATGGTTAAAAGGAATTGCTGATGACGGTCTTACCTGGACACATGTTTCGGACCTGGCATACTGGAACAATGCAGCCGCACAGGAGTATGCGATTCGCAGTATCCCGAGCAGCCTGCTGGTTGATAAAACCGGAAAGATTGTGGAGAAAAACAAACGGGAAGACGAGCTCAGAGCTTTTGTGGAAGGCTACTTTGCCAAATAATTTCCATTGGATTCAATGATATTTTGTAAGAGCCATTCTTTCCGGTGAGGAAGAGTGGTTCTTTTTTTAGATTGAAAGCTTACCGGTATCATTGTTTTTCCATTCTTTTTGTTTTTATGAAACGCTGGCCGCGGGTGTGGGCGGCTTTAAGAAATGGCCCGGCAATGAAAAGAATCTCGCTGGGTGCTTTCTTTGGCCCTTTTCTGGGGGTGTCGTTTTCGCTGTTGGCCATTCAGCATACAAAAACAGGTATCGCTGCTACCTTAATGGCCATTGTTCCTGTATTGATCATCGCTCCATCCATTCTTCTTTTCAAGGAAAAAGTAAACTGGAAAGAAATTGTGGGAGCAATAATTACGGTAAGCGGCGTGGCGCTGTTTTTCCTGTAACTATTCGATATTGACTTTCATTTGCAACCAGTCTTCAAGGGTTTGCTTTACCCGTTTTTTCTGTGCTTCGGGAAGGTTGTTGATCCGGGCAGAATGACTCCCGCCTTCTTTCACAACCCGAAGCAGATTTTCTTTCTGAGGTACTTCAAAACCGCTGGCAAACCAGGGATCCCATCCTCCGTATATAAACAGGATTTTAGCATCGGTAGTATTAATAAATTTCTTTACCTGTTTGGCAATCTTTTTATCGTAAGTGATTTTTAAATCATCCGGCAGAAAGATTTTTGGAAAGTAGTTTTTAGCTGATTTGATGGAAAGGTACTGTTTAAAAGGTCGGGTGTCGTACCCGTAGTAACCCAGCTCACGCGCGGCCTGTACAAAAAACGACTGGATTCCTTCCATGCCTTCGATGGCAAAGTACGAAGGATTGGAAACGATCATCAGGTGTTCAAACAGGGAATCAGCATCCTGGTCAGCAGCGGGAACCTGGTTGACAAGATTTCCCCATTGCCAGAGCGCAAACGGATATTCAAGCACGCAGTAGTCGAGCACTTCATCCATACTGATCCGGAATGTGAATTTTTCCTGTTCGCAAAAGGCTTTTAGTTTAGGTAGATAAACCGTTCGGTTTTTTAGTATTTCCGTTTGAAATTCCAGTATCTTTTTGCGTTGTTCTGCAGCGCCCGGAATATGGGCGATAAACGGTTCGTGGCGGCCGTCTTCCACCCCAAAATTCAGCGGGGCCACATAGGGTATTGAAACATCCACATCATCGGGGTACAGCCAGCGGTGGTACACCACGGTTTGCCCTCCTTTGCTGATACCGGTGTTCACCCATTTGCCGGTGTAATATTTTTTCATGATTTGAACAATGCGATGATGATCGGCAGCGGCGTTTTTAACGGTCAGGTAATCCCAGTTAAGCGGCTCGGGCCACGAATCTCCGAAATAACGATGTTCGACACAAATCTGGCTGGCACCGAGCATAGGGCTTAGTTCGTTTACGTAACGCGGACTACCGGCATAGGCTGCTCCATAGCCTTCGGTAATAAAAATCACCGGGCCTTCCTGGCTTTTATCGGCAACAAAAACGCGTTGCAGGAAAGTGCCTTTTTCGGGGTGTTCATGATCAAGTGGCTGTTCTACCATAATTTTGTAGGTAGACGCAAAAAAGTCGTTCCCTGTAATTTCTTCTACACTCTTAATTTCAGGCTGCGATTTTAAAAAGGCGTCAATAGCAGTTTTCTGTGCAAATGATAGCGAGCAGGCCAGTAATGGGGCTACAAAAAGGACCAGTTGTTTCATTCTTGAGTTATTGAAATGATTTTGTGGATAGAATTATTCTTCTTTTAGGAAAGAAGACCAATCATCCGTTTTCTTACTTTTGAAAGCAAGTAAGAAATAATATTCAGTTTAAAAAATGAGAAATACAATACTCTTTATCTGGTGCGTATTTATGTTTTGTGGAAA
>JBKDZK010000038.1:0-2522 GCA_047971205.1 Draconibacterium sp. | reverse complement strand
TTTCATTTTTACAAGGGTTTCGTCGGAAGCCGCATAAACATTGGCCAGAACATCGTTGGTTTTTAGCTCCTGTAACGATGAAATATGCTGGGAAAGCGTATCCTGTCCGTTGATCCAGACCGTCATTTGCAACGACGGATCGAGCCCGATGCCTTTAAAAGAAAAGCGGTAATCGTTGTCTTCAAAGTCGAGAATATAATAATTACGCGGAGAGCCGCATTGCATGAGAGAGACAGGCATTCCCTGCCAATTTCGTTCTCCCGACCACCAGTTTCCGCACGAGGCTCCGGTAACAATTTCCATTACATTGGGAGCCAGATGATGGCGGGTGGCTTTGTGAGTATGCCCTGACAATATCAGTACTTTTCGGTAAGGCTCAAGTAAGCTTAGTAAATCGGCTTTGTTTTTTACGGAAACCATGGGGATGTGTTGGCTGATTACCACCAGCTTTTCCTTTGGGACCAGTGCCAGGTCGTTCTTAATAAAACGAAGCTGCTTTTCGGTTAAGCGCCCTTCATATCCTTTTGCACCTACGGCAAAAATATCGTTTAAAACGATGAAATGAACGCCCGCATAATTAAAAGCATAATCTGACGCTCCAAAATCCATATTAAAAGTATGTTGTTGGAAATCAGGAACGAAGTTGCGGTCGTGATTTCCGGCAACGGTCCACGACTTTGTCGGTAATTTCGCTAAAATATCGCGGATTGTTGGCAGGTCTTTGATGTTATTGTTCACCAAATCGCCCAGGAAAATATTGAAATCGATGTTGGAAGAGGCAAGTTCGGAAAGAACGGTGTGGTTGGCATAAGAAATTTCCTGTTGATTACTAACCTGCAGGTCGCCAATTGCTCCCACCCGGAAAGCAGACGGTTGCTTTACCCGTTTTAGCCCGAGAGCCAGTGTTGTTGCTGTGTTCTGTTTTCCCAAAAAGATAAAATTAGCATTCCCGATTTTTGAGCCTGTATTTTCGAAGCCGGTTGGAACGATTGGGAAAATGCTGACAGTAGAATCTGCCGGGATAACAAACTTACCTTTTGAGTTGGTGGTCACGATTGTATCTCCGTTGGAAACGGGTATTCCTTTTAATCCTTTTTCCTTCTCATCAAACTCACCGTTTTCATTGGCATCTAAATAAATAAAGCCTTCAACATTAAAATCTTTTGTCTGGGCAATTGCCGATAAGAGGAGCAATTGAAACAGGGCGATCAAACTAATCTTTTTCATTTGAATGTAACTAATTTAGTGTATTGTACTTCAGTTATGTGTTTATGTATGGTACTTCAATATAACATGGAACTTGTCATTTTGTTAAACGACAGATGTTCCTGATCTTTCGGGAGACCTTCAAAAATGTTTTGCCTTCTCATGTTCGTTTTACTCTGTTAAAAATATGAAATACATTGCTTCCCGTGGGCGAGACGACCAATATAAAGACAGGTGTCTTGAGAAAGACTTGCAAACTCAGAATACAAAAAGAGGATGCCATTGAAGTACGGGCATCCTCTTAACTGCTTAGTACAGATCGTTATTCGGTAGGAATATCGTATTTAAATAACATGGTTCCGCCAGTGGCTACAGTGGTGAAAGCTGCATAAGCAACTCCGTTCGGGGCAAAATCCATGTAAAGGTTTTGTGATTCAACTGCATTCAGTTGTGTTGGGGCGGTCCAATCCTGGGTGTCTTCATCGAACGAAACAACTACCGGGAATTTACTATCATCTCGGTACATCAGGAATGGAGTACCTACCGGTGATATCGCCAGGCTAAATTCTCTGGTGGTAGAGAAGTCGATTGCGATGGGCGTTCCTACTTTGCTCCAGGTTTCAGCTGTAGCATCGTATTTTAATACTTTTGGCCGGTAAATATCGGAATCTGCCTCGTCATCAGCAACACAAACGAATACTTTACCGTCGCGGTCAACATCCATATCAAAATCACGCAGGTTTCCGGTTGTTGCACCGTCCTGTAAATATGATTCAACAATGGTAGTCCAGCTGCCGTCTGTATTTTTATAGGCCGAGAATGTACCTTCGTTGGCATTGTAAACACCCAGGTAAATAACGCCGTTAACATTTTTTGCAGTTGTGTGATATGCATATTGAGTGGATGCTCTGCCTGGAATGGTAAGGTTGGAGGTCCAGCTGTTTCCGGTAAAGTCAGAAATGTTCAATTCTCTTCTGGCAAGTGTTCCTGCTGCATTGTTGTAGCAGAATAACATTGGGTTACCATCGTTTTTCAATACAATATCATTATAGGTGATACGTACATCGGTAACACCCTTATTACCTACATACGACCAGGAAGAACCGTTGTAATTCATAACCGAGGCCGAATCGGTTGTGCTGCCTTCTTTGTAAGGATCAGTATTGGTGTAGTCAGCATATGAAATGAATGGCGCTCCTTCTGCAGCAAACGAAATGCTAGGATAAGAGGCTCTACCTTCGGATCCTGTTCGTGATCCAACATTAACCAAGTTCATCTCATCCAGTTTAATTAGACCTACCTGTGCATCGGCCGAC
>JBKDZK010000037.1:0-2971 GCA_047971205.1 Draconibacterium sp. | reverse complement strand
TGTGTGGCGTGCAGGTGATCTTAAAATTAGGAACCTGGATGGCAGTGCCGATAACATGATTGCACAAGGAGAGCAAACGGTTGATAATCCGGGAGACCTTACCATTATTGGGAATTCTGAGCCCCGTTATCAATACAGCTTCAATCTGAGTGCCGATTGGAACGGATTTTTCTTTTCTGCGCTTTTCTCAGGTGTAGGCAGGCAAGACTGGTATCCGGGAAGAGAGACTGCATTTTGGGGACAGTACAACCGGGGATACAATCAAATGCCTGCATGGCATCTTGGCAACTACTGGACTGAAGATAACCGCGATGCATATCTTCCAAGATATTCTCAGTACAACGGAGTACTTTCGTGGGGAGCGGGTCATGTACCTAATGACCGCTATCTGCAGAGGATATCTTATTTAAGGCTGAAGAACTTGCAAATTGGTTATTCTTTGCCTAAAAGCTGGATATCAAAAATCGCAATGAAAGAAGCTCGGGTTTATTTCAGTGGAGAAAATTTGGCCAGTTGGTCGCCGTTGTATAAAGTGGCCAAAAACTTTATGGATGTATCATCTGCAACTGGCGGAACCGATTCCGATTTGAATAGCAGATACAATCAGGGTGATGGAAACAGTTATCCGTTGCTAAAAACAATCTCGTTTGGTGTTTCGCTTACCTACTAATTAAAAAAACAGAAGAATATGAAAAAGTATATATTAATAATATTAACAATCGTACTTTTTAATAGCGGGTGCGAAATGGACGAACCGGCTATTACGACAACCGATAAGGATGCAATATTCGGATCCGAAGAAGGATTGAATGCATATTCGATATCATTTTACGATATGTTTCCCAATGCATCTGATCAGGCAATTGTAGAACAATCATTGGTTGATTTTGGGGCTACCAGTACACTCAGCGGATTTACTTTGCTGAATGCATACAGCGAGAATAATTCATCAGGATGGAGCTGGTCTAATTTGCGGAATGTCAATTATTTTATTGAAAATTGTACCGATCCAGATATTCCTGAAAGTGTTCGGAATAATTATATGGGCCTTGCACGCTTTTTTCGTGCCTGGTTCTATTATGGCATGGTACAACGATTTGGAGACGTCCCGTGGGTAGATCATCCGTTAAGCCCGGGAGAAGAGGATATTCTGTATGCTGCCCGCGATTCACGCGAGTTGGTGATGGAAAAAGTATACGAAGATCTGATGTTTGCCGCTGAGAATATCAGCAGAACAACGGATGCCACACAATGTACTATGATTACGAAGTGGGTTGCTTATGCATTTGCTTCACGCGTATGTCTTTTCGAAGGTACGTTTCGTAAATACCACAACCTGAATCTGACCACTTCGGCTGCAGTTTGGCTGAAACGAGCTGAAGATGCTGCAAGTATTGTGATGGAACAATCAGGAAAATCACTGAACAGCAATTACCGTGCTTTGTTTACCAGCGATAACCCTCCTACATCTGAAACTATGCTGGCCATTGCATCAAGTGCTTCTTTAGGTATAAAGCACAACACTAACTGGCGCTGGACTTCCGAAACTTTTGGAACGGGATTAAATATGATTCGTTCTTTTCTCTGCACTTATTTGCAATCCGACGGAACTCCTTATACCAGCCGCCCAGGATGGCAATACGAGGATTTTTATGAAGAATTCCAGAATCGTGATTCCAGATTAAATGCAACGCTTCGTTATCCGGGGTACAAACGAGAAGGAGTGCTGACCTTGCCGGTCTACAATGGCTATGCCCGTATAGGTTACCAGCCAATTAAACTTTGTGTTGATGCAACGATTGGCGATACACAGAGCGAGAGTACCCACGCGATTCAATTAGTCCGCTTTGGTGAAGTATTACTTAATTATGCGGAAGCAAAAGCAGAACAAGGAACACTTTCCGATGCCGACTGGGGAGCTACCATCGGAAAACTTAGAGCACGTGCGGGTATTACCGGAGGTCTTAGCCAAAAACCAACGGTGCTTGATCTATACATGCAGGAAACTTACTTTCCGAACATTACCGACCCGGTGATCATGGAGATTCGCCGTGAAAGAGCCATCGAACTAATATTTGAAGGATTCCGGTTTGATGACTTACTTCGCTGGAAAGCTGGTGATCTGTTTAAAAATAGCTGGACCGGGATGTACATTTCCGGGATCAACAAGCCTCTTGATGTAGATCATAACGGTACCGACGACGTAATTTACTATACTGACGATGCCGGACTCGAAGCTGCAATGGCTCTTTCAAATAATGCAAATCCATATAAAGTAAAAGTGAGTACAGATCCTACTGCAAGCGTCATTCAGGTACATGCTGCCGGCGATGGCACAGGCTATTATCTTGCCTGGTTTACCAATAACGACTCAAAGAAAGTGTGGGGACCCAAACAGTATTTCTATCCTATTCCGGTAAGTGCATTAAATAAAAACCCCCAACTTACGCAGAATGCAGGTTGGGAAAATGGTGCTACAAACGACGGGAATTAATCTCTGGTAATAGAATCGTTTAAAAACGATCGTGATTATAACTTTTCTCTGTGTTGCTCTGTGGTAAAATAGAAATATTAGACCACAGAGTTTCACAGAGTTATAGTGTGTTATTATACAATGAGCAAATTGAATTCAAACCAAATGGGAAAAAGCGTAAGGTTAAAGCAGTTTAAAATAAAACTCGTGCTTGTTTTCTGTGGAATTCTGCTTGTGCTTCAGCAAAGTACGGCACAGTCAAATCCTTTCCGGTTAAAAATAATGAGTTTCAATGTTTGCAGGTCGGGTGAACTAACCCAGTATTCGGTTATTCCTTTTGCCGACCTGATCAGACAATACGAGCCTGATATTATTGCCTTACAGGAGCTCGATTACATGACAAGCCGAAATACGGGGATTGATTTTACCACAAAACTGGGGGCCGAGTTAGGGATGTTTCCGGTATTTGGAAGAACAATTTACTACCAGGGTGGAGAA